>VGYV01000139.1 GCA_016872855.1 Planctomycetota bacterium | reverse complement strand
CTTCCTCCCCCTCTCCCTCGGGGAGAGGGTTGGGGTGAGGGTGCTTCGCCCCCTCGCGGGCCGCGGAAGGCACCCTCACCCGCCCGCCCTCGGCGGGCGACCTCTCCCCAAGGGAGAGGTGGGTCCTCGGCCCTGTTCCGGGCGAGAGGAGGGTGTAACACAAGGCGATGCCACCGATGAGCAACAGCGCCCCTGCCCCGAAGAACCCCATCGCCGCCGCCTGGTCGCGCCGCGCGCCCATTGCCACGACGATGGCAACCGCCCCCGCAATCGCGGCCAACCCAATCCAGGGCGTGATGCGCCGGCGCGTTCGTAGTTCCGCCTTTAGGCGGTCTGTTTGTAGTTCGGCCTTTAGGCGGTCTTTGGCTGCCGGCGCAGGGCCCGCAGGAGGAAAGGACCGCCTAAAGGCCGAACTACAAACTGCGCCGCTCCCCACCAGCAGTTCCCTCGCGGGCCGCCTGGCTTGTCGGCGCAGGGTGAGCCACATGGACGCAAGGGCCACCACGAAGCCAATGCCGCCGCCCATGAGGAGCGTGGACGTTTCGGCGTGATACTGCACAGCCGTGCCCGCGACCGCCCCGCTCCAGACGCCCGACAGCGCGGCCAGGACGCCTCGCGTGTAGAGCGTCCCTGCGAAGGCCCCAATCACGCCGCCGACAACAGCCAGGAGGCCGCCCTCGACGAGCATCAGCCTTCGCACCCGCCGCGGCGTGAAGCCGAGGGCGAGGAGCAGCCCCACCTGCCCCGCCCGCTGCTCGATGCCGAAGACGAAGAGGAGTGCCATCAGCAGCACGGCCGCGGCGATGAGGAAGAAGCTCAGGCTCAGGAAGAGCTGGCCGAAATCGAGCGCCTGCGTGCTCGCCTTCAACGCCTCCTCCCGCACGGGGCGGAAGACGAGGCCGAAATCGGCTGGGTTCAGGTTGGCGAGAATGTCGCTCTCCAGCTTCCCTAGGTCGGCGGGCTGGGGGAATCGGACAGCCGTGAGGTTGCCGAAGCGATTGCTCCATATCTTCTGGCCGGCGGCGAGAGTGATGAACGCCTTGGGCGTACCACGATATTGCTTCCAGTAGTCCTCATCCTTCGTGCGAATCTTCTTGAGGTCAATGGGGATGCCCGGCTTCCAGTCGCGGCAGTTATCCACGTCGGCCACGCCGGGGAAGTTGGGCATCAGGTCGCGGTCGGCGGCGAGGCCGGCCATGGGCACCACGCCGCGGATGCGGAAGCGGCTCTTCTGCTCGACGAGCTTCCTCGTCGGGCCGACGACGAAGTAGCTCATCTCCAGTTCGTCGCCCGGCTTCGCCTTCAGGTCCACCTCGAGCCAGCCACTGATCAGGACCTCGTCATCCTTCAGGTCGAAGCCGAAGATGCTCTCGAACCTTGCGCCGCCGCCCAACCGATCCAGTGCGGTAACCGTCGAGTACGGCGTTCGGTGTTCCCCCACGCGCAACTCGTTGACGAAGTACGTAAGGACACCGAAGGCGCTGGGGAATGCCTTGACCGCCGCGGGGCCAACGGGCGGGTCGAGGAAGACGCGGTCCGTGCGAAGCTCGGCATGAGTCCCGTCCCTGACTTCCCTCAGCTCCAGGCCGAAGTCGGCCAGGCTCCAGCAGGTCCTGACGGTGGCCGCCATGGTCGCCGCCGGGTGGTTGCTGAGCAGAAGGTTCGCCTTGCCTTCGAGGCCGAGCTTCTTCTGGAGGTAAGGCAGGGGCAGAAAGGCGTTGTAGGGGGGAACCTGGTTGGCCTGGAGGCTGAAGCGGGCAAGCTGGGAGTCGGTGGCGATGGCAGCCACGGTGGGGCGCATGGCGACGGAGGCGTCCTCGGTGGGCACGAGCGGCGCATCGCGGGAGAGGACGCTGGGCTTGTCGATCCGCAAGAGCACCTCGTCGCCGACGCGTGCGCCGAGCTGGGCCGCAAGTCGCTCGTTGAGGACGACCTGCTCGCCGGCAAAGCGCGTGAGCGGTGACCGGACGCGCCCGACCGACCAGAAGTTCGAGTCCACGCCGAGGATCTGGACATTGTTCGCCCTCGCCGAGCCATCGCCCCTGGCCGCGATGCCCCGGGCGCGGAGAACCGATGCGCCGAAGTTCCACCAGAAGGGGTACCGGAAGAACCGATTGCCTGTGTCCATCGCCGACTCGACGTCGCCCAGGCGAGCGAGGGCGGCGGAGCGGAGGGTGTGGCGGACGGAGTCGCCGACGGCGAGTGCGCCGACGAGGACGGCCGTGCTGACGAGCGCGCCGAGGACGACGCCCAGGTGGGTGCGCCAGTAGTGGCGGAGGGAGCGGAGGATGAGGAGAAAGGCGGACAAGTCTTCACCATCCCTTGGAGAGGATGAATGGATGATTGGATGGGTGGATGGGTGTCAGAGAGCCAGGTTCATCCTTTCATTCATCCATTCATCCACCCATCCATTCATCCCCTACAGTTGTCAGCGCGGCGCCTGAAGCGTCCCATCCCTCAACTCCATCACCCGCCCCATCTTCCCCGCCAGGTCGAGGGCGTGGGTGACGAGGAGGAGCGTGACCTTCTCCTCGCGGTTCAGCTCGACGAGGAGTGCAGCGAGGGTCTCGGCCGAGGCGCGGTCGAGAGAGCCGGTCGGCTCGTCGGCGAGGAGCAGGTTCGGGGCGTTGATGAGGGAGCGGACGACGGCCGCCCTCTGCCGCTCGCCGCCCGAGAGCTGGCCGGGGAAATAGTCGGCACGGTCGGCCAGGCCGACCCGCTCCAGGAGGCGTTTGGCCCGCTGCTCGGGCGTCTCGCCGGGCGACATGGCCCCCGCGACAAGGGTGGGCACGAGGATGTTCTCGAGCACGGTGCACTGGGGCAGAAGGTGGTGGAGCTGGAAGATGAAGCCGATCTCGCGGTTGCGGACGAGCGCGAGGCGGCGGTCGTCGAGGGAGGCCAGGTCGGTGCCGTTGAGGAGCACGCGGCCGCTGGTGGGGCGGTCGAGCGCGCCGATGAGGTTGAGGAGCGTGCTCTTGCCGCAGCCCGACGGCCCGACGACCGCGAGCGATTCGCCCCGCTCGACCCGCAGGCTCACGCCGCGGAGCACCGGCGGGGCCGCGGCGGGGCCGTCGTAGTGCTTCGTCACGTCCACCAGTTCCAGCAGCGGAGTCGCGTCAGGCATCGCGGGTCCTTCTCTTGAAGAGGGGGATGAATGGATGGGTGGATGGATGGATGAATGGGAAAGCCAAGCCTGCTCTGTCATTCATCCAATCATCCAACCCTCCATTCATCCTCTCATGAGGGCCTCGTAGACCTTGATTGTCTTCCGCGCGGTTTCCTCGACACAGAAGTCGCGTCGGACGGCTTCGCGGCCACAGGCGCCGAGCTCGCGCGCGCGGGCGGGGTCGGCGAGGAGTTCGCCCAGCGCGGCGGCCAGCGGCTCGGGGCCGTCGCCGTCGTAGAGGATACCGCCGCCCGTGGCCTCGGTCAATTCGGGGAACGCGCCCTTCCGGGGCAGCACGACGGGCACGCCGGCGGCGAGGGCCTCGACGACGTACATGCCGAATGCCTCGGGGTGCCGCGAGGGGACCGAGAGGACGCTGAGGGTGCGGAGAAATGCCTGACGCTCGGCGCGCTGGAGGTTGGGCAGGAACTCGACATCCTGCGTTGCGCCAGCGTCGGCCACGCGCTTGCGGATGGAGGCGAGGAGCGGCTCGTCGGCGGTGGTCCAGCCACCGGCGAGGCGGAGCTTGAGGGCAGGGAGCCTGGGGCGAAGAAGGAGAAATGCCTCGGCCAGAGTATCGGGGCCTTTCTCGTGGCAGAGGCGCTCGAGGAAGCCAATTGCAGGCGGGACGCCTGCGGCGATTGCAGATTGCAGATTGCAGATTGCAGATTGATCGGACGGAAACCCGGAATCCCGGCCCGCGTCCGGGGCGGGGGAGTAGCCTTCCAGGGGAATGCCGTTGTGGACGACGTGGAGCTTGTCGGCGGGGAGGCGGAGACGCTCGCGCATCAGGGCGCCGTAGTAGTGGCTCACGGCGAGGAAGGCGTCCATGTGCGCCGCCCGCTCGGCGATGGCGTCGTAGGCCTGCGTGCGTTGCGGCTCGGGCAACCCGTCGAGGAAGATGTCCTCGTCCTGGAGGGCGCAGACGACGGGGACGCGGAGGCGCTCCTTGAGGCGGCGTGCGGCGCCGATGAGCATGCAGTTGGAGAGGGAGACGAGGTCGGGCCTCTCTTCGGTGGCGAGCCAGTCAATCAGCCGCTCAAGCTCCCTGGCCTGGTGGCCGTCCTCGCCGCGGAGCATGGAGAGCGTGGTGTCGGCGAGGTCGCGGGCGCGGGTCATCCCCGCTCGCCTGGCGGCCCAGCGGAGGAGCCAGGGGGCGTCGAGCCAGCGGGTGAGCCAGCGGGGCAGGCGGCGCCAGAGCCCCGATTTCTGCTGGAGGTAGACGTTGATTCCGCCGAAGAAGACGGGCGCGGCAGGCACGCTGGTCGGCTCGTCAATCTTCAGGGGCAGGTAGAGCGGGACCATGAGCGGGTCGTGGCCGAGCTTGGCGACGGCGCGGATGAGCGCGGCGTCGCGGAGGCAGTTCTCGCAGTAGAAGCTGCCGCCGGCGCCGGGCATGAGATAGACGATGCGCATTGCCGCGTCCCGTCGAGGATGAATGGATGGGTGGATGAATGGATGAATGAAAGAGCAAGGCCACGCTTCCTCTGACATTCATCCAATCATCCATTCATCCAACCATCCCCTTTCTGTTCACCGTTTCGCGCCAAAGGCATAGACGCTGCCATCCTCCGAGCCAATCACGACAATGCCGTCGGCGACGGCGGGCGAGGCGGTGAGGGGCTCGCCGACCTCGTAGGACCAGAGCTGCTTGCCGTCGGCGAGGCGGACCATGTAGAGCCGCCCGTCGGCGGAGCCGAAGACGGCTCTGTCGCCGACGATGACGGGCGAGCTGTCCACCTCGCCGCGGGTGGCGAAGGACCAAAGCGGCTTGCCCGAGTCGCGTGCGAAGCAGTGGAGGCGCTTGTCGCGGCAGCCGACGAGCACGCGGTCGTCGGCGATGGCGGGGGAGGCGAAGAATGGCTCGCCCTCGCCCGTGTGCTTCCACACAATCTTGCCCGTCGCAACGTCGGCGCAGAGGAAGTCGCCGCCATAGTTGCCCACGAAGACGCGAGTGCCTGCCATTGCTGCGGAGGCGGCGATGTAGGAGCCTGTCTCGACGGCGGCGAGCTTCCGCCCGTCGGCGATGGCGACGACGTGGATGATGGCGTCGCAGCCGCCGAAGGTGGCCTTGCCGTCGGCCACGGCGGGCGCGCCGTTCACGTAGTTGCCCGTGGAATACGTCCAGACCTGTTTGCCGGTCGCGGCGTCCACGCAGTGGAGGCGGTTGTCGTAGCTGCCGACGAGGATCCAGGTGGCCTTGCCGTCGGGGGAAGTGACGGAGTTGGCGCCGCCGAGGATCTTGCCCTCGGTCTGGTATTTCCAGGCGAGCTTGCCGGAGGCGGCGTCGAGGCAGTGGAGGAAGCCATCGTCGGCGCCGACGTAGACCTTGCCGCCGACGACGCAGGGGGCGGCCTGGATGAAGTCCTCGGCCTTGAAGTCCCACAGCGGCTTGCCCGTGGCGAGGTCGAGGGCGTAGAGCTTGGCGTCGTCGGAGCCGACGAAGACGCGGTCGCCGGCGATGGCGGCGGAGGACTTCACGGCGTCGGCGGTCTTGAAGCGCCAGAGGCGGGTGAGCGAGTCGGGGAGCGAGCCCGCGGCCCGGCCGCTGAGCGCGGCGTCGCCGCGGAAGATGGGCCAGTCCGCCTTGGTGGCCGCGCTGACAGTGACAGACGAGCCGGCGAACAGGGCGAGCAGCAGCTTCAGGAGGGGATGGATGGATGAATGGATGAATGGATGAGTGAGCGAACGAGCGCTGTCTCTGTTCTTGCATTCATCCATTCTTCCACCCATCCAGTCATCCTCTCCCCCAATCATGCTAGCGCGGGCGGCGTGTGAGTTCAAGGGCGCGTTGGAGTGCGCCGACGGTGAGGATGAGGGGATAGAGCTTCTCGAAGTACCAGAGCTTGGCGAAGTAGAGGCCGATGGGCGCGGGGGGGAAGGAGCGGCCGCAGTCGGTGTGTTCGACGAGCCAGGCCGCCGAAGCGGCGATCACAGATTCCAGATTCCAGATTCCAGATTGGGAAGAGAAGGCAACAAGGCGGGAGACGGCGTCGAGGGCTAGGGCGGTTTCCTCGATGGAGGAGGGGACGCCTGGGGCGCCGCCCCAGCCGCCATCGGGGTTCTGGGCGGTGAGGAGCCACTGGACTCCACGCGCGAATGCGGAATGCGGAATGCGGAATGCGGAATCAGAGATGCCAGCAAGAGCGATGAGGACGCGGGCGGTGCCGTAGGTGGGGTTGGCCTCGTCGGGGGCGGCTTCGTTGCCGAACCAGAGGGGGAGCCAGGAGCCGTCGGGGCGCTGGGAGCGTTCGAGGTAGGCAATGGCGCGGCGCATGGCCGCGTCGGTGCGAGAGCGAAGGCGGGGCGGCAGGTCGTCGAGCCAGGTGTGCCAGGCGAGGAGGGCGTGGGCGGTGAGGTCGGGGGCTGAGCGGTCGAAGGGCAGCTTGCCCCAGCCGCGGCAGAAGGTGGGGATGCCGCCGTCGGGGTTCTGGAGGCCGAGGAGCCACTGGATGCCAGCAGCCAATGCGGAATGCGGAGTGCGGAGTGCCGAACGGGGAGAGGAGGATGATTGGATGATTGGATGAATGGATGGTTGGGTCTGACATTCATCCACCCATCCATTCATCCATTCATCCCCCTCCCCGAGGCGGCGCAGCGCCAGCAGCGCACCCGCCGTGTCGTCGGCGTCGGGCACGCCGCCGCTCAGGGGGGTCCAGGCCCAGCCGCCGGGGGCGGCGTGGGTGAAGGGGTGCTCGACGCGGTGCTGCTGGGCGAGAAGCCAGTCGAGGAGCGGCTCGCGGGCCTCGGCGGGCAATGCCTCGCCGAGCGCGTTGACGGAGAGGGTTGTGACCCAGGTGGCAAGGTGGACGTCAATGGGCCAACTGCCATCGGGGCGGACGGTGCGGAGGAGGAACTCGACGCCCTTGGCCGCGACGGGATGCCGTGCCTGGCCGATGCTGGCGAGGCTCATCGTGACGAAGCTGGTGAGGGGCACGGCTTCGAGGAATCCGCCGCTGGGCGGCTGGGTGCCCTGGAGGACGCGAAGGGTCTTCCGCCGCACGAGGCCCCGGACGAGGCGGGCGAGGGGGTTCCGCGGCGGGGCGTGGTGGAAGCGTGCCTGGCCGATGGCGATGAGGGCGGGGAGCGCGTAGCTCACGACGGGCATCCGCAGCCATCGGTAGAGGCGGTGTGGAAAGGCGGCCAGCTCGAAGGGGAGCGGATAGACGTGCCGCCACGCGGCGCGTCCCTCGCCCAGCCGCCCGCCGAGGGCGCACATGGTGAGGATGGGGGCGGAGAAGGTGCGGTCGTTGCCATAGCGGGCCGCGATGGCCGCCGCCAGACGCTCGGGCTCCAGGCTGCCCGCGGCGCGCGCGAGCCAGGCCTCAGCATCCGCGATTGCCGATTGCCGATTGCCGATTGCCGATTGCTGAATCTGGAATGTGGAATCTGGAATCTGGGATTGGGCGTTGCCGCCCCCGGCGCCGAGGGCGGCCCAGGCGAGGGCCGTGGTGCTGAGGTTGGACTTGGAGAGAATGGTGTCGCCCCAGCCGCCGTCGGGGTTGCGGTGATCCACCAGCCACTTCAGCCCATCGCGGATGATGGCCTCGTGTGCGGCTGCATCCACCAGCGCCAACGCAGTCACCGCTGTGGCGGTGGACAGAGCGCTGCTGGACAGCTCGCCGACCCAATGCCCATCGGGAGAGCGCTCGGCGAGGAGGCGCGCGCGGGCGGAGGCGAGGGCTTGACTGACGGCGGCCTCGTTGACGAGTGGCATGCGGGACCACGGATCAGACGGATCAGTCGGATCGGACGGATCGGACGGAACGGCCGCAGGGCCGCCCTCACGCCCAGAGGACCAGCCCCAGGTCGTGGGGGCTGGCCAGGTCGTCGTGGCGCGGGAGGACGCGGAAGACGTAGCCGTGGCGGCCCGCGGTGCGGCAGGCGACCTGGGCGGCATAGAGCCACTCGCCGTGCTTCTCGCCGCCCTCACAGGCCATCTCGATGATGGCCGGCTCGATGATGCGCCGCTGGGCGTCGAGGCGGCCCATGTAGAGCTGGACCGTGACCTCCTGGGGCTTGAGGTCGCCGAGGGCGAGTCGGACGCGGACGGGGAACTGGTCGCCGGCCTGGAACTCGTCGGGCGGCGCCGCTAGGATGTCGAGGAGGCGGATTTTGCCCCATCGCTCGCGCAGGCGCTGCTTCCAGGCCACGAGGTCGCGGGCGCGGCCAAGCCCATCGGCCAGCAGGCGGCGGCCGCGGGCGATGCCGGGCACGTAGAACTGCTCCGTGTAGTCCTGGACCATGCGGTTGGTGTTGAAGACGGGGTTGAGGGAGCGGAGCGCGGCCTTCATCATGCGCACCCAGCCGTTGGGCACGGTGTCGCGGCCGCGGTCGTAGAAGAGGGGGATGACCTGCTTCTCGAGGAGGTCGTAGAGGAACTGGCTTTCGACGGCGTCGCGCTTCTCAGGGTCGGCGTACTCCTCGCCGTGGCCGATGGCCCAGCCGTTGCCTGGGGCGTAGCCTTCGTCCCACCAGCCGTCGAGCACGCTGATGTTGAGTCCGCCGTTGGCGGCGATCTTCATGCCGCTGGTGCCGCTGGCCTCGAGGGGGCGGCAGGGGGTGTTGAGCCAGGCGTCCACGCCGCTGGCCAGGTAGTGTGCGAGGCACAGGTCGTGGTCTTCGATGAAGACGACGTGGCGGCGGAAGTCGGTGTGGCGTGCCTCGGCGATGATGTCGCGGATGAACTCCTTTCCGCCGTTGTCGTGGGGGTGGGCTTTTCCTGCGAAGATGAGCTGGACGGGTCGTTCGCGATCGTTGAGGAGTCGGCGCAGGCGCTCGCGGTCGCGGAAGAGGAGCTTTCCGCGCTTGTAGGTGGCGAAGCGGCGGGCGAAGCCAATCGTCAGGGCCTCGGGGTCAAGCACCTCGTCGGCCGCGGCCACCTCGTCGGGGCCGGCGCCGGCCTTGGCGAGCTGGGCCTTGAGGCGCCCGCGCACGATGGCGACCAGGCGCTCGCGCCGCCGCTCGTGCGTCCGCCACAGCTCGGCGTCGGGGATGCGGTCCACCCGCTCCCACACCCCGTGGTCGGCCGGGCGCTCGGCCCAGCGGGGGTCGAGGTAGCGGTCCAGCAGCGTGGCCATGTCCACCGAGAGCCAGGTGCGCGTGTGCACGCCGTTGGTGATGGCGGCGATGGGCACCTCGTCGGGCGGTGTGTCGGGCCACAGGCGGCGCCACATGGCCCGCGAGACTTTTCCGTGGAGCTTGCTCACGCCGTTGCGGGCCGCCGAGAGCCTGATGGCCAGCACGGTGAGGCAGAACAGCTCGTTGCGGTCGAGGCGGTCCTCGCGGCCAAGGGCCATGAAGTCGTCCCACCCCAGGCCCAGCGAGTGGCTGTAGGCAGAGAAAAACTTGTGCATGACGGACTCGTGGAAGCGCTCGTTGCCGGCGGGCACTGGGGTGTGGGTGGTGAAGGCGGACTGGGCGGCGACGGCCTCGGCGGCGGCCTGGAACGTCACGCCGTGCTGGCTCATGAGCATGCGGCAGCGTTCGAGGGCGAGGAAGGCGCAGTGGCCCTCGTTCATGTGATACACGTCGGGCTGGATGCCAAGGGCCTGGAGCGCGCGCACGCCGCCGATGCCGAGGAGGACCTCCTGGCTGATCCTCTCCTCGGAGCCGGCGGCATTGCCGTAGAGCCGCGCTGTGATGTTCCGGTCGTAGTCGCTGTTCTCCGGCACGTTCGCGTCGAGCAGGTAGAGCGGGATGCGGCCTATCTGGGCGCGCCAGACCTGGGCGCGGACCACGCGGCCGGGGTACTCGATTGCGATGCTCACGGGCGCGCCGTCGGGCTGCTTCACCAGCTCGATGGGCGTCGTGTAGAAATCGGTCTCGGGATACTCCTCCTGCTGCCAGCCGTCGGCGCCCAGGCGCTGGTGGAAGTAGCCCTCGCGGTAGAGGAGGCCCACGCCCACGAGGGGCAGGCCCAGGTCGCTGGCCGCCTTCACGTGGTCGCCGGCCAGGACGCCCAGGCCGCCCGAGTAGATGGGCAGGCACTCGTTGATGCCGAACTCGAAGGAGAAGTAGGCGATCCGCGCGCCCTTGAGGTCGGGATGCGCGTCGCCGAACCAGGAGGACCCCTGCACGTAGTCGCGCAGCCGTGCCGCCTGGCGCTGGACGCCCACCACGTAGCTGGGGTCGGCCGCCAGCTCGGCCAGCCGCTCGGGCCGCACCTCGGCCAGGAGTTGCACGGGGTTGTGGTTCACCCGCTCCCACACGTCCGGGTCGAGGCGGCGGAAGAGCGTGAACGCCTCGGTGTTCCAGCCCCACCAGAAGTTGTAGGCCAGCTCCCGCAGGCCGCTCAGCGCCTCCGGCAGCGCGGGAACCACGCAGAAGGTCCGCAGACTGCCTCGCATGGTGGACATGCGTTCTCCTCACGAAGCTCGAAGCCCCCCGCGTTCACAGGGAGACTATACATAGGATGCCCCCCGCTTGCAAGTCGTGGCCGGGCCTGTTGACTCCCCGCTGCCCGCTGCCTATGATTAGTGTACGGCAACCGGCCGAGAGACTCCGGGAGGTCAGAGGGCCAAGGCCATGACCACGCGAGCCCTTTTCCTCTCCGCCCTCCTTCTCGCCGCCGCAGGCGCGGCGGAAGTGCCCAGGGAACAGGATGCCTTCCAGCAACTCCTCCAGAAGGTCCAGACCGAGCCTGGCAAGGCGTCCGAGGACCAGGTGAAGGAGTTGATCGCCGCCGGCCAGCGGCTGGGCCATCCCTACGCAGTGTCGCTGGCCCTCAAGGGCTACCTGGTGCAGGCGCCCCACGTGTCGCCAGGGCTGCTCCTGCTGGCGGCGGAGAATGCGCTGTGCGCGGGGGATTTCCGAACTGCCACCGCGCGGTGCAAGGCCATCCTCGACGTTCCGCAGGGCGACGGAGTCGCGCCCGAGGCCGCGGGCCTGCTGTGCCGGGTGCTGGTGGACTTCCTGGGGGCGGACGACGAGGCGTATCGGTTCCTCGCGGCCAACGCCGAGAAGTTCCACCAGGCGCCCGCTGTGCGACGGTTCGACGCCTGGTTCCTCGACACGGCCCGCCGCCGGCGCGACTGGGCGGGCATGGCAAGGATGCTCCAGCTCATCCTCGCCCAGGGCCTGCCGCTCGAGCAGGAGCGGCTGCACTTCTGGGAGCACCTCGACGCCCTGATGGGCGAGGTGGTCCACGCCAACGACGATCACCTGGCCGCCCTGCCGTTTTGCAGGAAGCTCGTCCCCGCCATTCGCGACGACCGCCGCCGCACGCTCAAGTATGGCTTGTTCGTGGCGAACCTGGAGTTCAAGGCGGGCTCGGCGGGCAAGGAGGGGGCGAGCCTCGACGCGGCCTTCGAGCCTGTCGTGGCCGCTGCCCGCGCCTACTTCGCCGCCTACCCGACCGCAGCTACGCTGAGGGACATCGTTCACGCCTTCAGCGACGGCGGGGTGAGCACCTACTTCAACCAGGCGGCCTGGCAGCGCCAGGCGGCGGCGAAGTCCGCCTTATTCGCCGATGCATTCGGCAAGCTCAGCGACGCTGACCACGAGGCCATCCTTGAGTGGCGCGTGCCCTCGGGCGGCCACATTGTGGGCCTGCTGGCCAGCCGCGAGCAGTGGGCGGGCCTGGTGGTCCGCCACGGCGACCTCTTCCGCCGCTGCGATGCGGCGCGCCATATTCCTCTATATATGCAGGGGGCGCCGCGCGAACTCCTCAAGCAGCAGGCGGCGGTCGTGCGCGACGTGCCGTCGCGCGATGCGGCAGTCGTCAACGCCCTCGCCGCTGTGGGCGGGGTGTCCCTGCCCCGCGAGCGGGGGGCGGAGCCCCCGCCCACAAGCCTGGCCGAGGCGATGGAGCACCTGGTCCGCCGCGAGGCCTGGCACATGGCCTATGCCGAGCCTTTCGAGCTGATCGAGGGCCAGCTCTGGCCCGCCTGGCGCGCCCTGAGTGGCGCAGGCGTCCCGCCTGCGGACCCGGCAGGCAAGATGCCTGCCCCACCCGACACCACATACCGCCAGGCCCTGGCCCGCTTCGGTGCGAGTGTGCTGGCCAGGACGCCCCTCGCCCTCGACTCCCGCGCCGCGCGGGCATGCGTCGAGGCCGCCTGGGACCTCGGTGACGCCGCCGACGGCAAGGACCGCAGCAGCAAGGCGGCAATCATCCCCCTCCTCGACTCCCTCCAGTGGGTGCCCTACAGCGCCAAGGACCGCGCCTACGTGTTCGACACCGCCCATCAGCGCTTCCGCGCCTGGGCCGACTGGGTGCGCAAGGAGGTGACTGCCAAGGAGCCGAAGGCGACGAAGGCGATGGCCGACCAGATCGTGCCCATCGAGGACGCCTTCCGCCGCGTCCTGGCCGCCAAGCCTGACCCGGCGAAGGCCCCCGATGCGTCTTGCCGCGCGCTGGCCGAGGTCCTCGTGGCCGAGGAGGCGAAGAACCAGGAGGCATTCCTCAAGGCCGCCCGCACCCTGTATCCCCTGGTGCGCGACTCCGAGGCGAAGCGGACGCCGTTCGGCCGCGCAATTCTCACCTACCTCACCCGCTGCCGCCCCCAGGCATTCGAGACGATAGACTTCCAGGCCGAGGCCCTGGCCGACCAGCTCGCCCTTCGCGTCGGCCGGCTCGTTGTGGGCGGGGGCGCCCATCGCCAGCGATGGGCACCCGTGCCCCGCGCGCGGGGGACGGAGCCCCCGCCCACAGGGGAGTGCGCCCTGTCGAGCCGCATCCTGGGCGAGGTGGCCGAGGCGTGCGTGTCGCTCACGCCTGACCACGGCTGGTGGCGGGCGCCTGCGGCCTATCGGGAGCGCACGCTGCGCCTCAACGCCCTGTTCGAAAAGG
This sequence comes from Planctomycetota bacterium, assembly GCA_016872855.1. Taxonomy (GTDB): domain Bacteria; phylum Planctomycetota; class PUPC01; order DSUN01; family DSUN01; genus DSUN01. The sequence goes on along the minus strand of VGYV01000139.1, from coordinate 2,644 downwards.
CCCTGGCGGAGCAGCTTGGCCGCGGCCAGTTCTCGCCTCAGCTCTTCGACTGGTTCCGCGGCACGCGCTCGGGCGAGGGCTGGCGCGATGCCGAACGCGGGGAGGGGCTGATGGCCGCCCTCATCGAGAAGAAGGCCCTCCAGCAGGCGGGCTACCGCGCCCACGCCGCCTTCCGCAGCGCCACGTGCAGCGCCCAGTGGATCGTCCGCAACGAGTTCCCCACCCTCGCCGCCAGGTTCGCCCCCGAACGCTACTTCGACGACGCCTTCGTCGAGGAGGGGGTCTTCGACCCCCGCTACTGGGACCTGGGGGCCGACAGCCGCCGCAGGGTGGCCAACGCCGCGGCCGCCTTCTTCGCCAAGCTCGACACGCTGCCGTTCGGCTATGGCGACGGCGACGCCCCCGCCTGGAGTCGCGCCGACTTCTGGGATTGGCAATCCCGCGCCCTGGGCGCCGACAAGCCGGCCCGCGACGCCATGCTCGCCAGGGCCGAGGCCGCCTGGGGCAAGTCCCGCTTCGACACCACGGCGATGGGCGGCGGCTACTTCGCCGCCGAGGCAGAAAAGGGGCCATTCTCCTTTTCTGCGCAGCAGCCTGCGGCGCCCCAGGGGGGCGAAAAGGTGCATGTCCCCTTTTCTGCCCGCAAGGAGTTCTTCACCCGCCTGCGGCCCTACCTCGACAAAGTGCGAAGCGCGCCCGCGCGCCTCGGTCCTCCCTTCTTCGGCGCGCTCGCGAAGCTCGAAGGCAAGTCGCTCACGAAGGAGGAGTTCGACGCGCTCCTGAGCATCTTCCCTGATTGCACGCCCACCACGTGGCCGCGCGGCTGGGGCTTCGAGGCGCTGCCCCCGCTCCTCACCGAGGCCGCGAACGCGCTGGGGCGGCAGGCCGAGCTCTTCCCCCTCGCGCCCCACTTCTGGAAGATCGCGCGCGACACGCGGAACACCCAGCTCCAGCACGACCTGGCGAAGGCCGCCGTCGCGTTCGCCGCTGAGGCGCAGGAGCTGGCCGTCGTGTGGAGCCAGGCGGGCCTCGACCTGATGCGGGCCGAGCTCTCCGCCGAGGCCGCCAGCACCCTCGCCGCCGTCCGCTCCAAGGCACTCGCGGGCGTCGGCGGCACCATCCCCGTCCCCCGCGACGACCGCCGCTACCCCGTCTACGCGGCCCAGGCCGACTACCTGGCGGGCAAGACCCAGAGCGCCTGGGAACTCGCCGCGCGCAACCGCGCCGTGCTGAAGACGGTGGTGAGGGAACTCGACCCCGCCTTCCCCCTGTGGCTGATTGGCCGCAGCACGGAGCTGGGCGACTACGATGGGGCGGAGGACCTGGCGCGCACGATGATCCAGTGGTTCGACTCCGTGAGCGACGGCGTGCCGCCCGAGACGCGGGCGCGGCTGCTCCTCGCCTACGCCAACATCGCCGCGGCGCGGACCGACTACCCGCGGGCGCGGGCGCTCTACCAGCGCGTCGTTGCGGCAAAGGAGTTCGAGGGCACGCGCGCCCAGGGCGAGGCCCAGATACAGATCGCGGAGACCGACCGCCTGACCCGCCGCTACGACCAGGCCATCGAGCAGCTCGAGGCCATCGCCCGCAGCAAGGACCCGCTGGTCCAGGCCGAGGCCTACTACCACATCGCCCTGGTGAAGTTCGACCAGGAGGAGTTCCGCGAGGCCCTCAAACCGCTCGACGAGGTGTTCGCCCGCGTGCCCGACCACGCTCTGGCACGCATCCTGGAGGGCCGCACGAAGATACGCATCCGCAAGCTCGAAGAGCCTACCGAACTCCAGATCGGCACCGTCGCCCAGCGCCGCTTCATCGTGCCAGGCAAGCCCCTCGTGGTGAACCTGGAGGACCGCACCCTCGCCGCCCTGGCCGAATCGGAGGCCGTCGAGATTCGCGCCTGGACCGACTCGGGCGACGAAGAGACCTTCACCCTCCTGCCCTTCGCTGACTCCAAGACCAAGTTCCGCGGCCACCTGCCCACCGCGCTCGGAGCGGCCGCAAAGGGCAACGGCACGCTCGAAGTGCTGGGCAGGGACGTGGTGCGCTACGACTACTCGGCGGCGTTCCAGAAGGCGCACAAGACCATCGTCAGCTCGCCCCAGGCCCTCGAGGTGGTCACGGAGGCCGAGCTGCTCGTCTCGTCGGGCGTCATCCTGTCGAAGGAGGAGCGCGCGGCGCGGGCGCTCGAGGCCCTCATCAAACAACGCCTCGAAGCCCTCGAGCCCACGCCCCGCGAGAGGCCCAAGCCAAACGTCGCCCTCAGCACCGTGCGGCCCGAAGACCAGGTGAAGCCAGGCAACAGGATCAACGTGCGGGTGGTGGACGGCGACCAGAGCGTGACGGCGGGCAAGGACAAAGTGACGGTGAGCGTGGCCGCGGCCAGCGGCGACGCCATCGCCGCGTTCCCGCTGGAGGAGACGGGGACGCACTCCGGCGTCTTCGAGGGCGCCGTGCCCACCGTGCCCGCGCAGGCCGTGGCGCTGGCGAGCGATTCGCAGGACGGCGTGGAGCCGAACGCCGTGATCGGCCCGCTGGCCGAAAAGTCCCCGCCCTGGGTCGGCCTGCCCGACGGCGTGCGGCCCAAGACCTTCACGATTGACCTCAACGACAACATCGAGCTGGGCAAGATGCGGGTCGTGGCCAA
>VGYV01000138.1 GCA_016872855.1 Planctomycetota bacterium | reverse complement strand
TCAAGCACGCTGTAGTATGGCTTGAGAACCAGCAGCCGGCCCCCGTCCAGCCACATCCTGTAGGCAGGGTCCATTGTCGGGTCGAGCTTCGTCGCCGGGGTTGACCAGTCTAGTTCCATCCGCTGGACATCTACCATGTGGAAGTTCCGCCCGTCTACCACGGCCAGCTTCCCGCCCCCGAATGCCACAGGGCATGCCTCGGCCGCCTGAGCGGCAGCAGGGTTGGCCGTCCCCGCGTCGGCCAGGTACAGCGGGTGCTTCCGGTTAGTCGAGAGCCCCGGCAACCTCAGCCAGCTCAGGAGGCGCCCGCTGCCCACCCTGCGGAACGCCGCCCCCGCCGGGCTGCTCCGCACCGTCAGCACCGTGTCCCCGTGGAAGAACGGCCCGGCGTAGTACTCCCCGTCCTCCTGCTCATCCCACACGATGTCGCCCGTCTCCGCCAGCAGCGCCAGCGTCCTGCTGCGACCGCATAGCACAACCAGTGGGCCTTGCATCGCCACGCTCTGGATCTCGAAGCCCAGAGGCGCGCGGAAGTGCCATCGCTTCTCCTTCCTGCCTCCCTCGACCATGTCCTTGCCGTGCGCCCAGCGCAGGGCGATCACGTCGTACCGCCCATGCACAATCGCCAGGTCGCCGTGCAGCCAAACCTCTTCGAAGCCGGTTTCGTACCCTTCCTCGCCCATAGTCCTGCCGTGGAGGAAGATGCTCTGGGTCTCCCACAGCTTCTGGCCCACCTTCATGTCCCAGCACCCCACGGTGAAGCGGTTGCCGTAGGCGCTCTTCTTGCGCCCGCCTGCGAAGAGCAGGTGTGCTGTGGCTTCGGCGCCGCCGCGTTGGGGTAGGGCGAGGCGCACGATCTCGGGCTCGCCGTTCTCGGCCTCCTTCGCGGCCCAGCCGTCCCCCGTGGGAAGGTTCGTAGTGCGGGCTTCAGCCCGTAGGTCCCGCTCGGTACGGCCTGAAGGCCGCACTACGAGCGCGCAGGCCACGGCCACGTCGTCCAGCCGCCAGGTCCGGCTGAACCTGTCCGTGCCTTTGGCCCTCGCGACCTCGCGATAGAGATCGGCCAGCTTGGCTCGCGCCGCCGCCGTGCCGGGCCAGCACCAGAGCAGGCGCTCCGCAACGTCCCAGCTCTCGGCGCGCCCGTTGCCGGCAACGGGCACCCGCAGGGCCGCGGCGGCCAGTTCCTCGTAGCGCTTGCGGAATGCCTCCGGAGCCCGGGCGACGAGCGCCAGGAGCCGCTGAGCAACCAAGCTGCGGGTCTCCACCACGCGGTCCTCGCCCATGTCGGCCACGGACAGGAAGTAGTCGGCCAGGCCGGCTCTCTCTCGGGCCGCCAGCTCCGTCGCCGTGGAGCCGTAAGGTGCGGGCACTTCGCCGAGCAGGTTCGCTAGCGCCTTCTCCGCAGTGGCCATCAATTCCTGGCGGTTGCCGGTCTCGAGGTTGGAGGTGATGAGCGGCTCGCGCCAGTAGTGCAACGTGGCGTTCTGGAGGACCCCCACCGCCTGGTCCCAGTTGCCTCTCCGCTCATGCAGCTCCGAGTAGGCCAGCAGCGCCCGAAGCTCCTGCGAAGGATTCGAGGCCGAGGCCCCCATCTTCTTGCACGCCGTTTCCACCTCGTCCAGGTTCCCCGACTGGTAGCCCCACTGCGCCACTCTCATGTACAGCGGGTACAGCCGCAGGTTGATGTTCCGCCGGAAGTCGTTCTCCTCCGAAGGCAACTGCGTCTTGCAGGTCTCGTAGATCCCGATGCTCTCCTTGACCTGCCCACGTTTCCGCGCCAGCTCCGCCTTGGCAAACAACGTGTTCAGGTCGCTGCCCTTGGCCAGTTGCTCGTCGAGCTTCTTCCGGTCGTACCGCGCCACGATCTGGTTGTGCTTGATGTCCAGCTCGAAGGGGATCCCCCAGCGCGTGAAGGCCATCCGCGACGCCGGGGAGAACGCTTCGAGTTCTTCGTTCACCACCCGCTTGGCGACGGGGGGGGCTTGCCCGCTGTCGTGGATGAAGGCTGGGGGATGATACCACCGCCGCTGAGCGGTCACCGCCCGCTCTCTCAGATCGAGGCAGAACTCGGAGACGAAAGGCCCCGCATAGGGATAGGGGTCGCCCCGGAAGTTCTGCATGCTGAGGTAGAGCTTCCCGTCCCGCGTCAGCGTCGGCGGCGCCCAGACTCTGCCGAGCTCGTACCAGTAATCCTCTCCTTCCCCAGTGATTCCGGAACTCAGCCCCTTCGGTGGCTTCCTGTCCTTCTCCAGGCTGTACGGGTTCGTGTGATTCCCCTCGTGGTGCTTGAGCCAGCCCCACCCGCAGAAGCCGTAGTGCCAGGCCAGCTTCCCCGTTTCCGGCTCGAGGAACACGACATCCCTGTCCCTCAGGCATAGCAGGCCGTCCGGGGTGAAGCCTACCATGCTCCGCATGTGGGGGACCTTGCGTGCGCCGCGGCCCTCGCTCTGGTGCCACGTCGAGTCGCTGTTAGGCGGCACGCTCCAAAGCACCTTGCCCGTCTCGGTGTCCAGGCACAGCAGGTGGTCGCAGTCCACAGGGGTCACGTACAGCCGATGGCCGCGGATGAGCGGGGCATCGTTGTACCAGCGTTCGCCAGGCGTCACCAAGTTGTCCAGTGTCCTCGGGTTTTGAGGGTACCGCGTCAGCCATCGAACGTCTCCTGTCTGCGCATCCACGGCTGCGACGACGCCCGCATTGGTCACGTGGTAAACGACATTGTCCTTCAGCAGCGGCCGGGTCGAGAAGATTCGGATTTTCCGCGGGTAGCGGCTCTGAGTGATCTTCAGCGGCGCGATCCTGGCCAGCGTCGTCCTCCACAGGAGCTTGCCCGTTCTCGTCTCGAACGCGGCCAGCTCGGCCGTGGACGAGATGTGTGAAAGCCCGCGGATGTCGTCGTGGACTACCGGCGCGACCATAATCCCGCGCCCCGGGGCCGGCGCCGCCTGGTACCGGTCGAGCCATTCGTCTTCCGTCGCGGCCGCCATCGGCCCCTTCGACCACAGTAGCCGGCCCGTGTACTCATCCACGGCGACCAGCGACGGCCCGTAGACAAACATGTTCGCCAGGACCACCCCCTCGTGGAGCAGGATAGACTGCCGGGGACAGAACTCCACGTACCAGCGTGCCCAGATGTTCGTCGTGTACCGGTCCCAGTCGAATGACGAGCCGCCCGGGCTGAACACCCAGTTGGTCTCGCCGGTCAACAGCGAGCGGCTGTAGAGGACGTTCATGTCCTTGTAGACCACGTCGGTGGCCGTCACCCAGGGCCTGGCTTCCGGCTCGTCACCCCAGTTCGGTGAGCCGAGCGGGGCGGTCCATTCGCCCCGATTGGCTGAGAGCGAATAGGGCATCGGCTCGGAGAGGCTCCGATCGTCCAGCGAGTCGTACCGCGCGCTCAGCTTCCCCTCCCGCTGGCGCAGGGCGAAGGCGTCGTGCTTGAGCCGCTCCAGTTGCGCCAGCAGCTTCGTGACGGTCGGTTCGTTCCTGTTCCTCACTCTCGATGCCGCCTGCTGGAACGCCTGCTCCTCTCCAAGGTGCTTGTAGCAGATGGCAAGTCGCACCCACACCTGATCGCGGTCCAGCGCGATGCCGTCGCTATCCTCATCCTGGAGTCCGTGGAGAGCGAGGAGCTGCTCGTAACACCGTCGAGCTTCGTCATAGAGGCCCCGGTCCGCCGCCGCATTCCCCAGGGCGAGCAAGCCGTCGTCGCCGTACGATGTGGCCAAGTGCCGCTTCACAAGCTCCTTGTAATCGAAGATCGAGTACCGCTTGAGCGCCCGCTCGTAGACCTCCTTGGCCACCGGGTCGTAGGCCACGCGGTAGTAGGCCAGCTCCTTCTTCGGGTAGGCCAGGATGCGGTGTTGCACGTAGAGCGCCGCGGGAATGAACACGCCCTCCTCAGCGATCTTGTAGAGATCATCGCCATATTCCTGAAGCACCTTGCGGTACAGCTCTGTCGCCTTCCGGTGCTCCTGCCTCCCGACCAGCTCGTTAGCCTTCTCGACGAGCGGCCTGATCTGCGAGTCCATGGCCACGTCCGCCATGTTCAGGTAGTTCGCCTGGGTCGAGAACTGGAGCGAGGCCTTCAGAGCCGCGGCGTCTGGGCCGCGCGCGGTCTTCTGGCGGGTGTCGGCGCTGAACGCGGGGTCGTAGCCCTCGTACACTTTCTCCAGGGTTACTTCGCCAGCGAATCCGCCGGGCGCGCAGAGGGAAAGGGATGCCGCCAGGAGGCCGACAATCCGCAATCCGCAATCCGCAATCCGCAATTCCCTCATTTCTCGTCCTTCTTGGCCGGCGTGGCCTTCATGAAGCGCACCAGCCGCCCCCCGTACTCGATTGGCCATGGCAGGAGGCTGCCGGGAACCGACGCCGGAACGCCCGTCACCTCGTTCATCATCAGTTGGAGCACACCCTCCGGGGCCTGCACCACGCCATCCCCCTGGATGCGGAACAGCGTCACACGGTTGCGTTCCGCCGTAAGGTGCTTGAGCATGTCCTGCGGCTCCTCGAAGTCCTCGATGGGCGCGACGAGCACTATCGAGACCCTGAGGTCACGGGTCATGTCCAGGAAGATGGGCAGGACGCGCAGGAACTTCTGCCGCTCCGCGGGCGAGAGAAGCTCCTGGCCCCGCAGATCGGGCAGCACTGGGGCTTCGACCGTGACCGTCTCGCGGTAGACCTTGCCCCACGATTCGTACTCCGGGACGAACTTCAGGCGCAGGGCGCCATCGGCCGCCGCCCGCGAGTTCTTGCCGCCCTTCAGGTAGCCGAGGGTCGGCAGTGTCCACAGCCTGACCTTGTTCACGTCCTTGAACGTGTACACGTTCTGTAGCTGTCGGCGGCCGTCGGGCAGCTTCGCCTCCTGGCGGCTTTCCACGGTCACTTCGCCCATCGCATTGAGGCGTTTCTGGAACCCTTCCTCGGTGAACAGCGCAGCAATGGGGCCGCCGGCGCCAGGGCTATTCACAGAAGAGGCGGCCGCCTCCGTCAGGCGCACGCCGCGGGGCGAGAGCGCGAGCCTCTCCACGATCTTGCCCGAGCCGTCGTGGTTCATGTGGATTTCCTGCTCGATCTCCACGCAGCCCGAGCAGACACAGAGAGCCGCGGCCAGCGCGGCCCAGGGAATTGCCCATTTCCGATTTCCGATTTCCGATTTCAATCGGCAATCGGCAATCGGCAATCGGCAATCAGCCACCATCTGTGTCTCCCACCTCATTCCCAGAATCTCCTTCACATCCCGCGGCGCGCCGTCACCGCAGCAGCCTGGCCGCGCCCCAGTTGGCAACGTCCGCCTGGTCCAGGTCGTCCGTGGGCTCCGCCGATAGCGTCAGCTCCTCGATGCCCTCCACAGGGACCCGCACGGCCAGCCCCCCGCCGGTCGGACGGCCGGTGACCAGGGGGCCGCGGTAGAGCTCCCGCCCGTCGCCCGCGACGACGAAGACCACCGACCCCTCCTTCTCCAGGCGGCCGTCAATGGCCACGTCGGCCAGGAACTCCCTGAACTTGCCGCCAATCCGATAGGTGAGCTTCGACCGTGCGTGGACGCCGAGCCCCGCGGCGTAGGTGTACCCGCCGATATCCAGGCTCTCCCCCTGGGAGTTCGCGTTCCGCCGGAACGGTTGGGGCGGCGCGATGATCGTCTCCTCCTCCGTCCGAATGGGCTCCAGGTTGGCCAGGAACACGGCCCGCCCGCCGAGGACATCCGCCTGGACAAGTTCGCTGGCGGGGACGATGACCAGCCGCTCCGGGTCGAATGCCGGCCGAATCTTCCACTGGAACGTGTCCATAGCCACGAGCCGGCCAACCACGTAGCTGCCGTCCCGACAGAGCACGCCCACCTGGAGCACGTCCATCGGGTCCGGTGGCATCCGCTTGTCCCTCGCCGCCTCGGCGAGACGGACCCCCGCGACCTTGAACGTGTCCACCCGCACTTGCTGGAGTTGCTCGTCGTGCTCGAACTCCAGGCGGACCGGGGTGAACCTCTCGACCACGCCCGAATAGGGCACACCGCGACGGTCCAGGACGTGGTCCAGGAAGGCGTTCTCGGGCGTGGGCGCGATCCCGTCGTCGCGCATCAGGTCTTCGGCGAGACGAGCCGCCCGGCCCTCCATAGCCAGCGCTGTGAAGCCGCGCAGGAGCGCCAGGGGCAGGACATGGCGGCCCAGGCTCTGGCTGGCAATCTCGATGGTCGCCCCGTGCTTCAGCTCCTCTACCGCGCCACAGATGTGGCCCCCGGCGTTGAAGATGAACTTCTGGTCCCCGGTGCGCACCAGGCGTTCGCTGCGGCCGCTGTAGAAGATGGATGCGACCTCGCGGAGGGCTACCTGCTTCCGCTCACCGCTGGTCAGGCAGAGGGTGACCCCGGCGGCTTCGTCGAACTTCTCGATGAGGGCCGCCACCCGCTGGCCATCCGCCATCTTGACGTCGGCGCCCAGGGCAATGGCCGGAACCAGCAGAGCCAAGAGAAGTAGAGCATCCACAGATTTCACAGATAGAAGAGGAGCACCAGAATGGATTCCGGCAGAGGGAAAGATGCTATGGGGCGTTCTTCCGGTCTCTTTGGCTTCCACCCGGCTGCCTCTCTTCTTCTTGTCTGAACAATCTGTGTAATCTGTGGACAGCATTCTGTTCTCCCAGCGGCGCGATCACTTCTTGGGAACTGGCCGCCTGGCCTGGAAGTGCTGGGCGAGGGCCTGGAAGTACGCGCTCTGGAGCCGGGCATAGCGCGGGTCGAACCTGGACATGGCGCGCAGGCGCCGGACCAGTTCCTTGCGAACGTCGGGGTTGCCAACCTCCTGGTCTATCCACCCGCCTTCCTTTTCGATGAGGTCGGCCAGGACCGCCGGCTGCTCGTCGCGGTACTCGATGAAGCCGCCGGAGTCTGCCACCACCTCTCCTGTGTCCAGACCCGCGAGGTGGTCGGTCGCCTTCTCCGGCGGAACCGGCGTGTCGAGCAGATCGGTCAGCGACACCAGCGCGCCGGAGATGGCGCGGCGCAGGCCATCCTGCCTCGTGGCCAATGCCTGGTACTCCCTGCGGTCGAGCTGGGCCGGCGCGTCCTCGAACGCCTTCGGGTCCAGCGGCCCGAGGACCTTCTTCTCGATGAGCGGCTTGACCCTTTCGTTCTCCTTGGCAGGGTCGGTCGGGTCCTGAAGGCCACCCTGAAGCGCCGCGTGGGTCTTGCTGATCAGGCCCGAGAGCTCCTCGCACTTGCCCCGGGTGCTCTTGAGCAATCGGTCGAGAACGGCCTTGGCCTGGGCGGGGGGCTCATCGGCCGCGGCAGCGAGCAACTCGGCTTCGCGCTGGGCGGCTGCTGCAAGGACCAGCGCCCATTCCAGGTTCTTCGCCTCCTCAACGACCACATCGAGGTTCTTCTCCCGCAGGAGGTAGAGCCGGCCGAAGGGGTCCTGGTGCCGCGTCGCCTGCCGGTCGAGGTGGAGCTTGTGCTTCTTCTCGGTCTCCTGCATGAGCACCCGCAACTCGCGCGCGCCGCGATGGACGTGGCTCTGGAGCCCGACTGCCAGGGGGCTGAACTCGTTCGCCTGGAGCAAGCGGTCAGCATCTTTGGCGCATGCGAGGTAGTCATTGATCTGCCGCGTCAACTGGTCGCGGATGCGGTCCCTGGATGGGCCTGGCCCGAGCGCAGTCGAGGGCTCCGGCGGGGTCGGCGGCTCCTTCTCCTTGCCTGTGGGGGCTGGCGGCTTACCGTAGTCGCTGACCTGGGTGAGTGCCTTGCTGAGCAACGAGGCGATGCCCCCCTGCCGCAGCGAGAGGAGGCCGATGCGGAGGAAGGTGTAGCGGGGCGCCCGCTCGGCGCGCTCGGCCACGTGCTGGCTTCGGTTCCGCACGTCCTCCTGGCGCAGCGCTGCCTGCTCCAGCGTCGCGTCCAGCGAGTCCGCGGCCGCGGCCCGGAGAATGTCGAGCCGGCCGAGGTTCTTGTATTCGTCGGCCTCCACGGTCTCGCCGGCCGGCTCCTTGACCTTCGCCACGGCCTCCTCCTTGCCGCGGGGGTCGTCAATCAGGGCAGCCAGAGTGGCTGCGGGCGGATCGTCGGGGGACTCTTCGCCGGCCTTGATCAGGCCGCGGTTCACGGTCGCCACGGTCTGGAGCACGAGCTTCTGGTCGTTGCGCACCACGTCGCCGCGCGCGTCGAGGATGAAGGTGGCCGCCTGCTTCAGCTTGTCTTTGATGCGGTTGCGGCGGAGTTCGTCGAACGCCTTGGCAAGGGCCTCCCACACCTTCTTGCGGCCGTCCCGGTCGGCCTGGAGGATGAGTTCCACAAGGGCCTTTTCCACTGCTTCCTCCATGTCGAGCACGGTCTGCTGTTGGCCGCCGAGTTCGCGCATCGCGCGCACCTCGGCGTCGTCCAGTTCCCGTGCCTCGCGGCCGAGGGTCTTCTTGACGAACCGGTCCGTGCCGCTATTGACGTCGCGCTGGAGTTCCTCGATGCGGCGGGTCTTGAGCAGCACGCTCTGGAGGGCCACCCAGTCGGCCAGGCGGTCGTAGAGGAGCCGCATGTGCCAGGCCGCCCTGTTCAGGTCGGGCAGAACGCTCTGGAGCGCCTTGGCCATCTTCACCCGGCGCCGGGCGGGCTGGGCCTCCTCGGCGGAGGTTGGCTGGCCCGCGGCCAGCTTCTTGCCGATTTCCGGCAGCAAGGAGCTGAGCTCGGCGACCTTCGTGCCGATCCGGTCGAGGCGCTTGCTCATGAACAGGTCCTGCATGCGGTTGCGCTGCATGTGCTGAACGATTTCGGGAAAGCGCAACGCCAGGGCCGCCGCCCCCCGCTCCGCCGCCTGCTCCTGCTCGAGCACCCCGCTCAGGGCCTTGTCATCATCCGGGGCCTTCACCCACTTCGTCCCGTCGTGGCAGGCCCCCGCCGCCGCATACCAGCCCACGCGGGCGTCGCCCATCAACTCCTTGGCTTTGAGGACGACCGCCTCCATGAAGTCGGTGGGCTGGAGCACGGAGAGTCGGACCTTGACCGACTCCGTGACGCCCTTGCCGGAGGGATTGCAGTCCACGGCTCGGACCCAGAACTCGAGCTCCGCCCCCTGTTGAATCCTGAGGTGCTTGAGGGCGCCATCGTCGTGAATCTTGAAGTCGAGGTCGAACTCCCCCTCGCCCACGGGATGGAGGGTGGATGCCGGGCTCCAGAAGGGGCCGGTGATTTTGTCGCTGAGCGGCTGGGCGGCCCCGCCCTCTGGCCCCAGCATGGCGGCGAGGGTGGTGAGGTTGTAATCGTCCCTGGCCCTGAACTTCACGCGTATCTTGCCGCTGGGCGTCAGGATCATGTCCCGGTTGGGCTCCTCGAGCGTAACCTCTGGCGGGGCGTCGGGGGCCGCGCGGATTTCGTACCTCTCGGGCCGGGCGTTCCTGAGACCATCTCGGTCAGTCAGCTCCACGGTATAGGCGCCGGAGCTGGTGAGCCGCAGATCGTGGGAAAAGGACTTGTCCTTGAGTTCCGCGGGCGGCACGGACGCGGGGGGCTGGCCATCGAGGTCGAAGCTCAGCACGGCCTTGGAGAGTTCGGTGGACGCAGTGAACTCGAGCCTCACGTCCGTGCCCTCGGGAGCCGCGAGCTGGCCGGTGGCCGTGACCTTGCGGGGCAGACGCATGTAGGGCGGATAGCTGTAGGTGGCCTTGATGGCCGAGATCATGGGCCGCTCTGCGACCGTCACCGTATACCTTCGCCCCTCGCGGTCGTCGCCCCCGAGGCAGTAGAACGTCACCGGCTCGTTCATCTCGCTGAAGGTGAACCGAGCCTCGGCGGCGGCGGTATCGAGGGCCATGCGCTCGGTGATCCAGCCCTCGCCGCCGCGGTACACGATGTCCACCGCGGGCGGGACCTCGCCGTCAATCCGGGCGCGGACCACCAGCGGCTCGCCGCGCGGCACACGCCAGCCGGTCGGCGGCTCCCGGACCACGAGCCGGGTCCTCTGCGGCCAGTAGATGGCGGCATAGGGCATCAGGATGCGCCTCACCCCGATGGAAAGGTAGGAGGAGCCGGTCAGCGGGCCCCGCGGAAAGAACATGGCGACGACGAAGACAGCCACCACAACCCCCGCGAGCTTTCGCCAGGTCTGGATTGGCTTCCGCCGAAGCAGGCGCGACACATCAACTTCCCGAGCCTTGGCCGCCAGCTCCTCGACGACAGTGCGAACTATCTCCTTGCCCTGCTCGGTCTCCCACTCCCGCATGGTCTCTGGGTGCGACAGGTCCCGCAGCGTGGTCAACGTGTCCCTGCCCTCATCGTCGGCCCGATCCACATAGGCCAGCACCTCTGAGTCCGTCCACGCGCGGCGGAGGGGGCGAAGAAGGGAAACGAGGACGAGGACGACGACGACGAGGACGAGGACGAGGAGCGAAAGCAGGCGCAGGTCGGAACTGAAGCGGAGGCGCCAATCGGCAACGACGAGGGCAGCGAGGGCCACGAGGAAGGCGAAGACGGCCTGAAGCAGGCCGTACTCGATGAGCAGGCGGCGCAGCCTGGCCCGGAACTCCCGGGCGATGGTCTTCAGCATCTCGTCTGGCACGCCACTTACCTCAGGTACTGCGGGATGTAGCCCAGGGGCGCCTGGAGGATCATCGCCGAGATGGCCGTAGGGTACACGGTGTTGCCCCGGAGATCCTGCCAGGAGCCGTCCTCGGCCTGCCGCATCTTCAGGGCCTCGGCGTACTTCTTGTACCAGGGAATCCAGTACTCATCCCCGGCTACGTACATGGCCTGGCTGGCGTAGAAGCAGCCGAAGTGGAAGTACCGGAACTGCGGGGAATCGGTCAGCTCTTCGAGATGGGCACGGCGATAGGCATCTGCCAGACGCTCCGTGCAGGGCTTCACGTACTTGTGGTTGTACAGCCCCCGGGTGAAGAGGGCCATCAGGCCGGCGCCGGTCACGGACGGGCTGCCGCGCTCGCCGTGTTCGCGGTAGGCGAACGTCCCCTCGTCCTCCGGCCGGGCCGGGGCGCCGCACCGCTCGATGAACTCCTGGGCCTTCACCACCGCCTCCTCGGGCACCGCGAATCCGGCCATCCGTGCGAGCCGCACCGTGTAGAGCACGCTGGCTGTCACCAGGCAGTCGCTGGTCCCCAGGGGGGTGGCCTGGTAGCGCCAGCCGCCGTCGGGCTTCTGGGCCTTGAGGATAGCCTGGATGGCGCGCGAGATTTTCGCCCGAACGTCCGGGTACCAGGGGCAGTTGCCGTAGGCCTGGAGGAGCACGAACGTGGACCAGGCATGGTCATACATCGGCCCCATCTCGTAGGTGTTTTTCGCCACGAGCAGGCCGTCCTCCTTGCCGCAGGAGAGGAGGAAGCCGATGCCGTCGTCGAGCTCCTTGCCATACGTGCCCATGCGGGGCAGGGAGCCCTCGGCCATCAGGGCCATGCAGGCCAGGGCGGTGACGCCGCTGCTCTTGGGGAACTGCTTATCGCCCCAACAGCCGTCGGCCTGCTGGGAGGCCCTGACGAACTGGAGTGCCTTCTTGATCATGGCCCGGACCTCGGGGGTTACGATCTTCTGTGCCGAGCTCTCGCGCGTCCTAGCGCCCCGCTCGGGGAATATGATGCTGCCCACGACACGGCGCTCGATACCGCCCCCCTCGCCTGCAAGAGCGGCCAGTGACAAGTGGCAAGTGGCAAGCGCAAACAAGAACTTGGTCACAGGAGTCCCCAATTGCGCCGGAACCAGAGCTCAACGGTGGCCAGCGAGATCAGGAGCAGGAGGATGTACCATTGGTCCCAGAGGTCGGCGAACGATTCGTGCGGCACGGATTGTGGGGTGGGGTCGAGGAGCGCGGGGAGCTTCTTGACGCCCTCGCCCATCGTGGAGTGGTCGAGGGACCTGCCGCCGGTGTGCTCCGCCAAGGCCGCCAGGCCGGGGAGGTCCGCCGTCGTGTCGCGGAACTCCACGGACTGCATCCTGACGCCGAAGTGGACCTTTTCGTCGAAGAGGGCCTTGCGGGCCGCCAGGTCCTCGGCGAGGACATGGCTCACGCGCACCTCGTGCTCGCCGAGGCGGGCGGCCGGGAAGGTCCCGCGATGCATCGAGATGTCCTGGCCTGATGCCTTGAGCATGACCCTGTACTCGCCCTTGTGCGCATCCGTGACCGTGGCGAACACCTGCTCGGCCCGGAGCTGGCTGGCCAGGGCGGGGTCGAGGACCGAGAGCTGGATGTTCACGGCCTCGCCGGGGGCGTAGACCCGCTTGTCGGTGGAGAGCAGGACCTGCCTCTGCGCCCCCAGCATGCGGTACTCGGCCAGGTAGCGCACGGTCTGGGTCCAGAACTGGTCGTAGTCGAAGCTTTCCATCGGGTACCGCCATTTCCACAGGACGTTGAGGCCCAGGTAGGCGGTCGAGCCCTTTCCGTAGCGCATCAGGGCCATGACGCCATCCCGGGCGGAGGGGCCTCCGCCCGACCCGTCGCCAGCTCCGGGTGCCCGGCGCTTGGCGAGCAGCGGGATGGCCTGCCGCTTCACGCCCATCACGGGGTGAGCCCAGAAGAACTCGAGGTCCCCGAACGACCGCCACACCTCGTCGTTCTTCTCCTTGGTCGGCGCGAAGATCATCAGCGGGTGCTTCTCGCCCTCGCGGGTGCGGACGCACTGGAACGGCTCGGCGAAGTACCGCTCGAACTCAGGGTACTGGTTCTTGTTGATCTCGACGGGGAGCATGGCCTCCATCTTGGCGCTGCGGACCTGGAGGAGGGAGGCCATGCCGTGCACGCGGCCGGCCACGAACATCACGCCGCCGCCATGCTCGTGAACCAGCTCCTCCAGCCCGTTCTCCTGCTCGTTGGTCAGCTTGTTCGGGTCTATGTCCATCAGGATCACCACGTCGTAGCGGTTCCACTGGGCCGGGGTCTGCGGCAGGTCGTCAATCGGGGCCTCGTTGCCCTGCTGGACGGCGTTGACGTCGGCCGACTGGAGGAAGCAATTGACCTTGATCACCTTGTCGCGGGCGAGGGCGGGCACCAGGTGGTGGAACTCCGCAGTCGGCGCCCCCGCGACCAGCAGCACCCGAAGCCGTCGCCGGGCCACGCCCACGTGGAAAGTCACCGCGTTGTTCTCCGTGTCCAGCTCCTCGGGGAAGGTGGGGACCTCCAGGCGGTACGTAATCTCTCCTTCCTGCTTAGGGACCGCGGCGACGCCCACCTTCGCCTCGCCCAGGGGCAGAACCAGCTTGCGGGTGGCCACTGGCTCCGCGAGGCCCTCTTGGAAGAGCTTGAGGTCCACCGCCAGGTTGGCTCGGAGGGTGTTCCCCACGGTGACTTGGACGTTCATGATGTCCTCGGGATTCGCCTCGGGCGGGGCCACCAGGTCCATGAGCTTCAGGTCGGGCAGGGGCTCAACCGTCCCGAAGCCGATGGTGTGAATGGGGACCCTGCGCGCCGATGCCTCCACGCCGGCGTCGGCGAGTTTTGTACCCCCGCCGGCCACACGGCCGTCCGTAAGCAGCAGCATCGCGGAGAGCTTCGCGTTGGCCAGGGAGCGCAGGGCGTCCTCGACGCACTCCCCAAGGCTGGAGCAGTTGCCCGTGGGTGTTGGCACCTTGGCCAGGGCCTCGGCGATGCCCGCCGGCGTGGCCTTCTCGCCCTTGGGGAAGTCCGCCAGCGGGCGGAGCTGGTCCGACGCTACGAAGAGCTTCACGCGGTGGGTGCGCGTGAGGTCGGGGATGAGGGCCGCGGCCACGCGCTTGGCCGCGGCGTAGCGGCTCTTCTTCGCGCGGTCCTTCTCGCCGTAGAAGTTGATGAACGGGTTGTCACTGGCATCAGGCAGGCTCATGCTGAGCGACTCGTCGAGCACCAGAGCTGCTACGGGCGGGCGCTCCTCGGTGGTGACTAGCCTATAGGACGGCTCCTTGAGGAGCAGGAGCACGACGCAGACGCTTGCCACGCGCCACGCGGCCAGGAGCCGGCGGCGCGCGGGCGGAAGCCGGCGGGCGTCCACCCGGTAGAGCCACCATAGGAGTCCCGACACGAGCGCGAACGCGAGAACCACAAACCACGCGGGGCCCCACGGAGACCAGTCAATCTGGAACGAGGCGGCGAACAAGGGGCATCAGCCTTTCCGCAAGCCGAAGCGCGTGGCCAGGAACGACTCGGCCAGGAGCATCAGGAACACGAGGATGAGGATCATGCCGGCCAGCTCGCGGAGGGTATGCATCGCCTCCACGCGCTTGGAGATGTTCTCGGTGGGCGAGAGGAACACCACGTCGCGCGAGACCTGGCTGCGGAACTCGCCCTCGCTCAGCCGGGCCAGGTCGCTCTCGTCCGTATTCAGGTTCACCGCGAACCGGCTCCGGGCCAGGACGCCGGGCGGCGCGTCGAGGCTGTAGAGCCCGCGGACGTCCGTGTCGGAGTAGGCCACGCGCGGCAGGTCTTCGCCCGACCCGTCGCCCGACCGCTCGCCAGCTCGCGGTGCCCGGGGTGCCCGCGCCTCGGGCGCGAGGCGCACCTTCTGGCCGTCGGGCCGCCTCAGGAGCAGGTGCTGCGAACTGATCAGCACCGGCTCGGAAAACGTCGCCCCCACGCTTAGGTTCACCAGGCGGTTAGGGTCGCCCATCATGGCCCGGAGGAGTTGCTGGACGAAGACCGGGTAGTCGGCGGCCAGGGGCAGTTGCGACCAGTTGAGGCCGGGGTCGAGGCCCAGCAGCGCGCACTTGCCCTGCCCATAGGAACGGACGACGGCCAGCGGCTGGCCGGAGGAGAGCTGGGCCAGGGTGGTGAGGCCCTCGGGCGGCTTGGCGGGCAGGGCCATCGGGCGGAAGAAGCGGAAGACACCTTCCTCGAGCTTGCCGGACTCGGGCAACAGGGACTTCAGGAACCCGGCCCCCTCCTCCTTGCCCTTGAAGAGCGCTGGGAGCGGTCCTGCCCCCTGCTGGTAGAGCGCCTCGTAGGGGAATGGCTCCACGCCCTCCCCCGCGAGCACGAGCAGGCAGCCGCCCTCCCGCACGTAGAACCGGAGGCGGGAGAGGAGCCCCGGCGACGGCTCGCGGATGCCGGCCATCACCACAGCGCCGTACTCGCCGAAGTTCTCCCTCTGCGCCTCCTGCCAGGAGCAGGATTTCACCGTGAAGGCCGACACTGGCTCGCGGCCCGGGGCGGCGGGCGGCGCGATGGCGTACTCCAGGAACACGCTCGCCCGCTGGTGCGCGGGCACCGTGGCCTGGTCGTCCAAGAGCAGGACCTTCATGGCCGCGGGCACCTCGGCCAGGTAGAGCCGCTCGTTGTCCAGCGGGCTGTCATCGCCCTCCAGCACGACCTTGAGGACCTGCTCGCCGTGCGAGAGCACGCGGTAGGGCACGCGGAACTGCTTGCCGCCGGCCGGAACACTCAGGGCCTCGAAGTGGCGTTTCTCGTCGTTCACGAACAGCGTGAGCCTGGCCGGCAGGCTCCGGCCCTCCGGGAGGCCGGCTGCCTGAACGTCCACGAGGAACTCGGTGTTGACGCCCACCGCCAGCACCTTGTCGGCAGGCTCGAAACGGGTGACGAAGAGATTTCCACAGCCCTTGCCGCCGGTGTCGGCCACGGAGATTCTCGCCCGCTGGGCGAGCTGGGGCATGAGGGCGCGGACGCTGCGGCCCGCCTCGGCGGCTTCGCTCCCCTTGCCCCACGTGGTGGCCTGGAGGTCCGAGAACACGTAGAGCTCGGCCCTCTTCCCGCCGGTGGCCGACTTCTCCTTGATCTTCTCGAGCGCCCAGGCCAAAGCCTCGCGGATTGCGCCCGAGCCGTGGCTGACCGCCAGCCCTTCGATCTTCTCGGTCAGCAGACCCTTGTCCGCCGTCCAGTCCTGGACGGGTTTCAGGCTGTGCCCCACGGCCCCGATGGCCACCTGGACGCCGTTGGGCAGGCCGGCCAGCACGTCGAGGGCCATGCGGCGCGCCCGCTCGAAG
>VGYV01000137.1 GCA_016872855.1 Planctomycetota bacterium | reverse complement strand
CGTGACATCACCCGTGGCGGCGGCGGCGATGTCGTCGAGGCGCCGCGGGCCGTCGCCGGCGGTGTAGGGGATGCGGATGTCGGGGGTGATGGCGTAGCGGGGCATGGCGTCCACGATGGCCGAGATGGGGCGGCTGCTCTCCCGCGCCAGTTCGGCGGCGCGCAGGATGCTGTAGAGCCCGTCGTCGCCCCCGTCGAGTTCGCGGTAGAAGAAGTGGCCGCTCAGTTCGCCCCCGAAGGCCGCGTCGTCCGTGATCATCCGCGTCTTGATGAACGTGTGGCCCGACCGCTCGAGGATGGGCACGCCGCCGCAGGCGGCCACGGCGTCCAGCACGGCCCGCGAGCACTTGAGGTCCAGCACGACTTTGCTTGGAGTGCGGGCTTCAGCCCGTATCTTCTCTTCTGCGGCACCGGGATACGGCCTGAAGGCCGCACTCCGAACGCCTGGGGCCGGAGGAGACGGCCTGAAGGCCGCACTCCGAACGGGGCCGAGGATGTGCTGGGCGAGGAGGAGGATGGCCTGGTCGCCGGTGAGGGGGCGGCCGAGGTCGTCCACGAGGGCCAGGCGGTCGCCGTCGCCGTCGAGGGCGACGCCCAGCGCGGCGCCGCTGCGCCGCACGGCGTGGGAGAGCGCTCCCAGGTTCTCGGGCACGCTAGGATTCGGCGAGCGGTTGGGGAAGGCGCCATCGGGGGTGCAGAAGAGCTCGACGACGTCGTAGCCGAGGCGTCGGAGGACGCGGGGGGCCAGATGGGACGACGTGCCGTTGCCGCAGTCGAGGACGAGCCTCAGGTCCTCGCCTGGCTTCGCCGATGCGCAGAGCCATTCGACATAGTCGTCCTCGACGGCGAGCTTCGTCACTTCGCCCTTGCCTTCGACGAAGCGGCCGGAGGCGAGGGTTTGCTCGACGCGGGCCATCTGCTCCTCGGTGATGGGGAGGGGGCCGAGGGTGAGCTTGAGGCCGTTGTCGCCCGCGGGGTTGTGGGAGGCGGTGACGATGGCGAGGGCGTCGGGGCGGAGGCGTCGGGCGGCGAAGTAGGCGACGGGGGTGGGAACGATGCCGAGGTCGCTCACGCGGCAGCCGGTGTCGGCGAGGCCCTCGATGAGGGCGGCCTTGAGGGCTGGGGTGCTGGGCCGCACGTCGCCCGCGGCCAGCACGTGGGGCGCGTCAGCCTGTTCCCGCAGGAGCGAGCGGATGGCGCGGCCGAGGCGGGCGTAGAGCGTCTCGTCCAGTTCAGCGGGGTAGGCCCCTCGGATGTCGCAGGCCTTGAAGATGCTCATGGTAGGGGGAAGCTCAAAGCCGGAAGTCCAGCAAAACGGAGCAGAGCCCGCGGAGAGGTTCGTCATGCCGAGCCAAGCCGAGGCATCTCTCCGAGGGTGCGGGAGAAGAGAGATTCCTCGACTTCGCTGCGCTCCGCTCGGAATGACCCCGCCGCATTGCTTGTGCTCACGCCGTCTTGTCCTCGGGCGGCGCGGGGCTGGTCGGCACGAGGATGGGGATGCCGTTGTTCTCGTCGCGGTGGAGCTCGCCGCCGGCGAGAAGGGTGTCCACCTCGCTGCCTTCGAGGGATTCATACTTGAGGAGAGCGGCGACGATGCGCTCGACGGCGTCGCGTCGGGCGGCGAGGAGTTCTTTTGCGTGGGCGTAGCACTGGTCAATGATCTGGCGAATCTCGCCGTCAATGGCCACGGCCGTGGCGTCGCTGATGGCCTTCACCCGCGTGATCTCGCGGCCGAGGAAGAGGTGCTCCTCGTTCTCCGTGTAGGAGATGGGGCCGAGGTCCTTGCTCATGCCCCAGCGGCAGACCATCATGCGGGCAAGCTCTGTGGCCCGCTCGAAGTCGTTCTGGGCGCCCGAGGTCACGTCGTCGCAGAAGAGCTCCTCGGAGGCGCGGCCGCCGAGGAGGGAGGTGATTTCGGCCAGGATGCGCTTGCGGGGCACGATGTAGCGGTCCTTCTCGGGCAGGTACATGGTGGCGCCGAGCGCCATGCCGCGGGCAACGATGGCGACTTTGTGGATGGGCTCGACCTCGGGGAGCTGCTTTGAGACGACGGCGTGGCCGGTCTCGTGGTAGGCGGTGAGACGCTTCTCCTCCTCGGCGATGACGCGGCTCTTCTTGGCGGGTCCCCAGAGCACCTTATCGCGGGCCTCCTCGAGTTCGGGCATGCCGATGGCGTCGAGGTTGCGGCGGACGGCCAGGAGCGCGGCCTCGTTGAGGAGGTTCTCGATGTCGGCGCCGCTGAAGTAGGGCGTGCCGCGGGCGATGAGCTTGAGGTCCACCTCGGGGGCCAGCTTGACCTTTCGGGCGTGGACGCGCAGGATGGCCTCGCGGCCCTTCACGTCGGGCAGGTCCACCACGATGCGGCGGTCGAAGCGGCCGGGGCGCAGGAGGGCGGGGTCGAGCACGTCGGGGCGGTTCGTCGCCGCCACCAGGATCACCCCGAGGTCGGAGTCGAAGCCGTCCATCTCCACCAGGATGGCGTTGAGGGTCTGCTCGCGCTCGTCGTGTCCGCCGCCCAGGCCGGTGCCGCGGCGGCGGCCGACGGCGTCAATCTCGTCGAGGAAGATGATGCAGGGGGCGTGTTCCTTGGCCTGCTTGAAGAGGTCGCGGACGCGGGAGGCGCCGACGCCGACGAACATTTCGACGAAGTCGGAGCCGCTGATGGAGAAGAAGGGGCGCCCCGCCTCGCCGGCGATGGCCTTGGCGAGGAGCGTCTTGCCCGCGCCGGGTGGGCCGACGAGGAGGATTCCGCGCGGGACGCGCCCGCCCAGGCGGCGGAACTTCTCGGGGCTCTTCAGGAAGTCAATGATCTCGACCACCTCCTCCTTCGCCTCGTCAATGCCGGCCACGTCGTCGAAGGTGATCTTCGTCTGCTCGGGGTTGGCCGTGCGGGCGCGGGCGCGGCCGAAGCTGAGGACGCCTGCGCCGGCGTTCCGGAGCTGGCGTATGAACATCCAGTAGAGGAGGGCCAGGATGAGAATCCAGGGGAGCATGCCCAGCAGGTTCGTGAGCAGCAGGCTGGGCTCGCCGAAGGAGATGGTGACGTTTCCGCCCTTCTTGTTCGGGTCGGTGTTGTGTTCCCGCACGGCCTTGGTGAGGTATTCGACCACGTGGGGGCTGATCGTGATGTCGGACTCCTTGCCCGGGACGCAGCCGTCGGGCGCGCCGTCGCCCCACGTCACGTAGAGCGTGGTGCCGTGGACGAGGAGCCTCTTGACATGGCCGTCGCGCACTTCGTTGAGCACTTCGTCGAAGGAGGGCTCTGGGCGCGCGCTGCGGCCCATGCGGCTTGGGGCGAGGCTGACGGCGAGGATGACGCCCCCGATGAGGAGGAGCCAGATGAGGAGGCCGCGGGGCCGGCGGGGCAGGGGGGCCTCCTCGTCGTCGCCCGTGCGGCGTGGTGGGCGGTTGCGGGGGTCACTGGGCACGCGCTTTGGCCTCCGTGTCGGGGTGGGGCCAGGTCTCGAAGGCGAGGGCGACGACGTGGCGGGCCAGGCCGCGGACGACGGCGTCGCGGCCCTCGCGGGGCGTCTCGCCCAGGTTGAGGCTGAACTCGGCGCGCTCGACGAGGCGGCGGCCCTGGAAGAAGGTCGTGTTGGTCCGAGTGTCGGTCATCTCGACGTTCACGTAGAGGAGGTAGCGCATCTCCATCTTCTCGCCGTAGCGCAGGCGGCGGAGCACGTGGCGGTCGAAGTCGTCAATCTCCCCATTGATCTCGAGGTCCGCCTCGCCCGGCCGTGCCACGCGGAGGCGCGTCCTCGCGCAAATCTCGTGGATGAGGGCCTCGGTGAACTCGAAGTCGAGGTTCCGCTCGAGGGTCTTGTTGCGGAACGTGTTCACGGAGAAGGTTCGGAGATGCGGCGGGAGGTCGAACTTCACACGATAGCCGCACCCGGCGAGGAGGAGGGTGAAGACAGCTACGCCGAGAGCAATCGTGCGCTGTGGGCGGGGCCTCCGTGCCCCGCGCGGGGCAGAGACGCCCCGCCCACAGGGCATCCGCTGAACGTGTGCTCCGGCCTCGCTTCCGGGGTGTAGGGGCCCCATCATGGCGCCTCCTCGGGGGCTGCCTCGGCCGCCAGGCGCTTGAGGAGGGCCAGGATGCGCTCGGCGCGGTCGGCGTACTCGGAGTCGGGGTAGCGGGCCATGATGGCCTTCATGTAGCGTATGCCGCCCTCGATGCTGTAGCGGCCGAAGTAGAAGAGGCCGGCATCGTAGTCGCCGCGGGCGGTGATGTCGCGCAGGTCGCGGGCGTAGCGTGCGACGCGCTCGCTGCCGGACATTCGGGCCAGGTCCTCCATGTCGCGGCGGGCGGCCTGGGCGGGCGCGTGGTCGTAGGCGGGGCCTTCGGCCAGGCGCTGGTTGGCCGTGGCGCGCCGCACGCGGGCGCGGATGACGAGTTGGCTGTTCGGATACTGCTTGAGCAAGCGGTCGTAGGCGTCGCGGGCCTTCGCGTAGTCGCCGTCGCGGAAGTATGCCTCGCCAATGGCGTAGACCGCGCGGTCGGCCAGCGGGCCGGTGGGCGCCCGCTCGATCACCCGCTCGAGCACCCGCACCCCCTCCTCAGTGCGCTTGGCGGTGAAGAAGAGCAGCCACACGCGGGCCGCGGCGAGCGATTCGCCGATCTGGAACTCGCGGCGCAGGACCTCCATGTAGAGCTTGGTCTGGGGGTGGGCCGCCAGGAGCCTCTCGCACTCCTCGAAGGCGCGGGGCCAGTTCCGCTGCGCGATGTAGGAGTCGATCAGGACCACCCAGGCGTCCACGGCCGCGGGCGAGGTCGGGTGCCAGCGCAGTGCGCGGCGGGCCTCGGCCCGCGCGCGGGCGTAGCTCTTGCGCTCGAAGGCCCGGCGGGCGTCGGCCAGGCGCTGCTCAGCGGGCACACGCGCGGCCCGCGAGGGGCCGCCGCAGCCCGCCGCAAGTGCGAGCCCCAGGCCCAGCGCAGCCAGGGGCCACCCGGCGCGCGCGCGTTGGATGCCAGCCAGGCGTGCATGCACGGCCACTTCTCCTCGCCGAAGGGGCCACTGGAGAGAAACGCCGGAGGGAAGGGGGCAGGGGGAACATCGGCCCAGCCGCCACGACCCGCGGGGTCGGAGGCCAGCGGCCCTCACCTTCCATGATAGGGACTCGCCGCTGGATGTCAAGCGGCGGCGTCACTGCCGCTCGCCCAGGTAGTTCAGCAGCTCGCGCTCCCGCATGATCGTGATCTTGGCTTCCTTGGCGTACAGCACCTCGTCGTTCTCCTCCCACGGCGCTTCGCCCTTCGCCTCGTCGGGCTTCGCATCCCCGATGATCACGTAGTCGGTCGTCTGCGAGGCTTTCGCGGCGAGCGTGCAGGGGTAGCGGCCGAGGATTTGCTCGATCCGCGCGTCGAGGAACCTGCCGATCAGGCGGAACTCGAGCTTCGTGTGGCGCTGGAACGCCGGGTTCACCAGGATCATCCCCGGCAGGATGGGGTCCACCTCATCCTGCTTGATCACCTTAGCCCGCGAGATTTCGTCGTAGACCTGACGTATTTGGACCTGGCCCTTCGGCTTGCGCTGGTCAACGTCCCCCTTCTCGAACACCGTGAAGAACATCCCCACCTCCACCCAGTCTTTCCGACCAATGTCCACCATCACGTTCTTGCCGTCCGCATCCACGGTCAGTATCTTGCCGTCCGCAGGCTCGGGGCCAGTCCCCTCCACGAGCGGCTTCTTGCGCTTGCCCGCGCGCTCGAGGTCGGCCAGCTTCTCCTTCGTCTTCTCATGCTTGTCGCGCTCGACCTGGGTGTCCTTCGTCGCGGTGTCGCGCTCGTTGGTCAGCTTGGCCTTCTCGGCCTTCAGGGCCTCCACCTCGGCCGTCAAGGTCTCCCGCGCCGTGTCGCGGGCCTTCTCGGCCTCGGCCAGCTTGTTCCGCAGATCGGCAAGCGCTGTCTCGCCCAGCTTGATCTGCTGGTCCTTCGTCTTTGCGGTCTCATCCCCCGCGGCGATTGCCGCGTCGCGCTCGTCCCTGGCCTTCTTCAGCTCGCCCTCCAGATGGGTCACTGCCCGCTCCAGGCCGGCGCAGCGGTCCGCGTAGCCTTTCAGCAGCATCGAGAAGTCGGTGAACACCTTCGCCCCCTCCGCCTCCACGCCCGCGTAGGCCGGCAGCGGAGCCTTCTTCTCCAACTCGTCCTTCAGCTCAAAGAACTCGCGCTGCATGCTCCCGAGGTTCAGCCCTGCGAGCTTCTCGTAAGTGCGGAACTCGGTCTGCTCATCGCTCCTCTTCTTGTCCAGGTCCTGGTACTTCTTTTCGGCGGCCACCAGCTTCTTCTCGACGTCGCCCACGGACAGCCCCAGGACGATCGTGCTCGCGAGCAGCCCCACGACGAACACGGACAGGATGATGATCGGCACCGGCGAGCCAGCGCGGCCGCGAGCGATGCGTCGGGTGGCCATGCCATCCACTCCTTCCACGGAAGGCGACAAGATATGGGCGCCCGGGGCGCACGGCGCGCGCCCCGGCTCAGGTGCGTATTCTACCGCCCACGATAGAGATATGTCAAGCCCAAATGCTCGGCTTCTCATTCCTCCCCTCCCAATCGTCCTCGTCCTCGTCCTCGAATCCCCGTCAAGGGCAGAGGCCAGGAGTTCGACGACGACGACGAGGACGAGTTGGAACCCGGGCGGAATCCCCCGAGATTGGGGCTACACACCGCTTCCCACCTCATCTTGCAAACGGTCCCGGCTTCTGCTAGAATGCCGCCGGTGCGGGCGGGCTACGGCCCACGGGGCAGACCATGGCCGACGCATACGTGGGCTTGGGCAGCAACCTGGGCGACCGGGCGGCCACGCTCCGCGAGGCCCTCCGCCGCCTTGGCTTGCTCCAGGGCATTCAGGTGGTCGCCGCCTCGGCGTTCCATGAGACGGCGCCCGTCGGCGGGCCGCCTTGGCAGCCGGCGTTCCTCAATGCCGCCGCTCACCTGCGTGTGGCGGCCGGCCCCGAGGACCTGCTCGACTGCCTCCTGGCCGTGGAGGACGCTCTTGGCCGCCTGCGGGCCGAACGCTGGGGGCCGCGGACACTTGACCTGGACCTGCTTCTCTACGACGACCGGGTGGTGCGGACCCTGCGACTCGTCCTGCCCCACCCGCGGTTGCACGAGCGGCTCTTCGTGCTCGAGCCCCTCGCCGAAATCGCCCCGGAGGCCGTCCACCCCGTCCTCGGCCGCACGGTGGCCCAACTGCTGGCCGACTTGAGAGCGCCCAGATGAGCGGAGAGTTCACCTACATCGCCTGCGAAGGCCCCATCGGCGTGGGCAAGACCACCCTCGCCCGCGCCCTGGGCGCCGCACTCAACGCCCGGGTGACCCTCGAAGAATCCGAGGCCAACCCCTTTCTCCGCCACTTCTACCAGAACCCGAAACGCTACGCCTTCCAGACCCAGCTCTTCTTCCTCGCCTCACGCTACAAGCAGCAACTCGAAATCGTCCAGCGCGACCTCTTCCACCAGACCACCGTCACCGACTACCTGTTCGACAAGGACAACGTGTTCGCCACCGTGACCCTGAGCGACGACGAGCTGCGCCTCTACCACCACATCGCCGCCCTCTTCCCCGCCGGCCTGCCCAAGCCCGACATTGTCATCCTCCTTCAGGCCAGCGTCGAGTCCCTCATGGCCCGCATCCGCAAGCGCGGCTACGACTTCGAGGCCCCGATGGAGGTGGACTACCTCCGCACCGTGGTCGAAACCTATAACCGCTACTTCTTCGACTACACCGCCGCCCCGCTCCTCGTCGTCAACACCGATGAAGTGAACGTGGCCGCCGACCCCGTGGAGCTGGCCAACCTTATCGAGCAGCTCGGCCGCCACAAGCACGGCACCCAATACTACGTCCCCGTCGCCCGAAAGAGCCCTTGAAGCCCCTATCCTCTGATCCGTCGGATCGGTCCGATCCGTCTGATCCGCCCGAAATGCAAACCTTCGCCACCATCTCCGCCCTTCGCTCCTTCCTTGCCCCTCACCGCGCCTCGGGCCACACCATCGGCTTCGTGCCCACGATGGGCGCGCTCCACGAGGGCCACCTCAGCCTCGTCCGCCGAGCCGTCGCCGACTGCGACATCGCCGTAGTCTCCATCTTCGTCAACCCCACCCAATTCGGCCCCACCGAGGACCTCGCCCGCTACCCGCGCGACCTCGAGGGCGACAGCCGCCTATGCGCCTCGGCCGGCGCCCACGCCCGCTTCGCCCCAGAACCCCGCGAAATCTACCCCGAAGGCTTCTGCACCTGGGTGGAGCAGAACGACGCAACGGCCCGCTGCCTGGAGGGCGAACACCGCCCCACCCACTTCCGCGGCGTCCTCACCGTTTGTTTGAAATTCTTCAACATCGTCCAGCCCAACCGCGCCTACTTCGGCCAGAAGGACTTCCAGCAGGCCCTCCTCGTCCGCCGCATGGCCCGCCAACTCGACCTCCCGACGGAGGTCGTCACCTGCCCCATCATCCGCGAGGCCGACGGGTTGGCCATGAGCTCCCGCAACCGCTACCTCGACCCCGCTGCACGGAAGCAGGCGGCCAGCCTCTCCCGCGGGCTTGAGAAGGCCCGCGCCGCCCTGGCTGCCGGCGAGCGGAGCGCCGCCGCCCTCACCGCCCTTATCCGTGCCGAACTCCTCGCCGCCGGCCCCTGCGAGATAGACTACATCGCCATCGCCGACCCCGACACCCTTGCCCCCGTCGAGACGGTTGACCGCTCCGCCGTTGCCCTCCTCGCCGTCCGCATCGCCACCACCCGCCTCATAGACAACCTCCTCCTTACCCCTCCGCAGCCATAGCCCGTTCGCTTGCCAGCGAGTCGGCAAGGGAAGCGGGGTTGCATTAGGCGTGATTTGGCCTATAATTCGCGCCATCTTCTTGAGGACGCCCGATGCCGCTGCCCGTGGGCAAGCTGCCGGCTGCCGCGCTCGCACGCCTCCTGGGCCTGTGCCGGGAGGACGCGCGGGTGCTCGTGCGCCCAGGCATCGGCCGCGACGCCGCCGCCGTGGCCTTCGGCAATCAGGTGGTCGTGGCCAAGGCCGACCCCATCACCTTCGCCACCGACCGCATCGGCTGGTACGCCGTGAACATCAATGCGAACGACGTGGCGTGCCTGGGGGCGACGCCCCGCTTCTTCCTCGCCACGCTGCTGTTGCCGGAGGGCAAGGCGACCGAGGAGCTGGCCGAGGGCATCTTCCGCGACATCGCGGCCTCGTGCGAGGCCCTCGACGTCACGCTGTGCGGCGGCCACACCGAGGTCACATACGGCCTCGACCGCCCCATCGTCGTCGGCCACATGCTCGGCGAGGTGGCCCGCGACCGTCTGGTGACGAACGACCGCAGCCGCGTGGGGGACGACGTGTTGCTGACCAAAGGCATCGCCATCGAGGGCACGGCACTCATCGCCCGCGAGAAGGCGGATGAGTTGCGCGACGCGCTCGACGCCGCCGTGCTGGAACGCGGCCGCGGCTACCTGGACAGCCCCGGCCTGAGCGTGCTGCCGGATGCGCGGGCCATCTGCGGCGCCGTGCTGCCCCACGCGCTCCACGACCCCACGGAGGGCGGGCTGGCCACGGGCCTCCACGAACTGGCCGAGGCCGCGGGCCTCGGCATCGAGGTCGAGGCCGAGGCCATCACGGTCTTCCCCGAGACCCAAGCGCTCTGCCGCCACTATCGGCTGAATCCCTTCGGCCTCATTGCCTCGGGCGCGCTCCTCGCCGTGACCGCGCCCGCCGACACCCCGAAGGCGCTCGACGCCCTCGCCGCTGCGGGCATCGCGGCGCGACGCATCGGCCGCATGACGCCGCCTGAGCGCGGTGTGACCATTCGGCGCGGGGGACAAGCTGAGCCCCTCCCGCGCTTCGACTCCGACGAAGTGGCTCGCCTGTTCGCATAACGGGCACCTGCGAAAGGAGGACAGGAGAGGAGAACCACGAGAAGCGAGAAGTGTTCAGAACGGCACTAACATAAGCCCGTAAGGGCGACAGGTGGTAGCCACGGGCGTAAGCCCGTGGGGAGTGGCGCGACCGAAGGTCCAGCCCCCGCAGGGGGCGGCAGAGACCGAGGGGCGCGTCTCAGCCTATCTGCCGCCCCCTGCGGGGGCTGGCCGCGGGGGGGAACGTCTTGCCCCACGGGCTTACGCCCGTGGCTACCCTCTGCCGCCCGCCGGTGGCGGGCTGGGCCAGCACTGGCGCCCTTGGCAGCCCACGGCCGCAGTCGGGTGATGCGTGGACATCGGGTAACAAACAACGAACGCCGAGCCCGCGTTTCTGACGAAACGCGGGAAACCCCAAGAGCCAAACACCAAACAACCGCCAAGCCCCAAATGCACAATGAGCAAGACGAGCCTCCCAGTGTCACGGACACCACCGCGTCCTCTTCCTTGGGACCATTGAGGATTGGAGTTTGGGACTTGTTTGGCACTTGGTGCTTGTGGTTTGGAGCTTCCCGCATTTCCCACCACTGGCTGATGGGGAATGCGGTCTAGGCAGCCTCACGCCTCGCCGTCCGGTGTTTGATATTCGATGACGCGTTCCTCGCCACCGACAGGCCGGGGAGAAGGAGGAGATGCGTCTGTGAGATTCTGCCTGAACCCGATCACGCTCGGGGAACGCGACTACCCCGTGGCCATCGAGGCGAGCGCTAAGGCAGGCTTTGGCGCCGTCGAGCTCTGGCTGCCCCACGTCGAGAAGTTCCTCGCCGCCGGCCACACGCCCGCCGAGGCCCGCGCCGTGCTGAAGGACAACGGCATCGAGGCCGCGGGGGCCTGCTACGTCGCCGGCCTCCTAACATCGTCGGGCGAGGCCAAGCGCAAGGCGTTCGATGCCGCGAAGGCCCGCTTCGAGCTCTGTCAGGAGCTGGGCGCCAGGACCATCGTGTGCGTGGGCGACGGGCCGGCTGCCCCCACCCTCGACGACTACCACAACGCCGCCGAGCAGACCCGTGAGGTGTGCGATCTCGCCACCAGCTTCGGCGTCAGCGTCGCCCTCGAATTCGTCGCAGGCTTCCCCTTCATCGGCACTCTCGCCACGGCCGCCAGAGTCGTCAACGACGCCGACCACACGCACCTGGGCATCCTGTTCGACTGCTTCCACTTCTGGGCGGGCCGCAGCAAGATGGAGGACTTCGCCCGGCTCCGCGGCGCGCCCATCGCATTCGTCCACCTCAACGACGCCCGCGACCTGCCGCGGGAGCTCCTCCGCGACAGCGACCGCCTGCTGCCCGGGCAGGGCTGCTTCCCGCTCCGCGACATCATGCGCAACATCGAGCAGACCGGCTACGACGGCTTCTGGTCGCTCGAGTTGTTCAACGCCGACCTTTGGGCAGCCGACCCCTTCGAGGCTGCGGCCCGGTGCCACCAGGCCTGCGAAGCCTTTGCCGCGGGCATGACGAGTTCTGCCTAGTCTTGGTCGGTCGATCCGTCCGATCCGTCCGATCCCTGTCGGTCGAGGCGTTGCCCCATGCCCCGCACCCTCCTCACCCTCGCCACCTACAACGAGCGCGAGAACCTGCGCCCGCTCGTCGAGGCGATCCTCGGCCTGGGGATCGCCGAACTCGATATTCTGGTGGTGGACGACAACTCGCCCGACGGCACGGGCCAACTCGCGGACGAGTTGGCCGCGTCGCATCCCAATATCCGCGTCCTCCACCGAGCGGGCAAGCTCGGCCTCGGCACCGCCCACGTCGCCGCCATGCGCCACGCGATCGCCCACAGCTACGACTTCGTGGCCACGATGGACGCCGATTTCTCCCACCACCCCCGCTACCTGCCCGACATCCTGGCCCGCAAGGACGACTGCGACCTGGTGATCGGCTCGCGCTATGTGCCCGGCGGCGGCGTGCGCAACTGGGGACGCCTCCGCCGCCTGATGAGTTGGGGGGCGAACGCCTACGTCAAGCTCCTCCTCGGCCTCAAGCCGCGCGATTGCAGCGGCGCCTACAAGTGCTACCGCGTGGCGACACTGCGGCGGGTGGACCTCGACGGCATCGTGGCGAAGGGCTACGCGTTCCAGGAGGAGATCACCTGGCGGATGCAGCTCGCCGGCGCCCGCATCGCCGAGGTGCCCATCGTCTTCGAGAACCGCCGCCTCGGCCAGACCAAGATGTCCCTCCGCGAAATCGCCGGCCTCTTCACCACCGTCCTCCGCCTCCGCTGGCGCCGGCTCACCGGCAGAATTCACCAGGCCAAAGGCGAGGAACAGAACCCATGAGCGACCCTCCCTGCCGCCACATAGTCAGGCTCTGGCCCTTGGCGTTCTTGTGCGGTTGCGCGCTGGCCCAGGCCCCGAAGCAGACGGCGTCTGCTGCAAAGCTGCGCGGGCTCACGGACAAGACGCTCGTCGTCTGGCTCACCCTTGCCAACACCACGCAACGGGCGGGGAGCGCGCTCACGCTGATTGACAGCGCGGAGCGCTTCGACGCCATAGTGTTCGGCGAAGTGGCCCCCGGCAAGTGGATGGCAGGGAGCGACTTCTTCCGCCGAACCCAGCGCGACCAGGCCGCCTGGCCCGCCGAGACGGCCGACGGCAAGGCCGTGCTCCAGCTCGCCGTCGCATACCAGGGCAAGCGGATCACCCTCTACCGCAACGCAAAGCCCCACGCGAGCTACGAGGTGGCGCAGCCCCAGAGCTTCGGCGCCGACGCGACTCTCCTCATCGGCCTCCGCTACATCGGCCACATGGGGCCGATCGGCCACCTGGCCGCCACCATCGAGGAGGCCCGCGTCTACGACGTGCCGCTCGATGCCGCCGCCCTCGCCGCACTCCAGCCCAACAAGCCCTCCACGCCCAAGCCCATCGGCCTCTGGACCTTCGAGGACGGCACACCCGACGACACGATGGGCACCTTCCCCACGGGCAAACTCTGCGGCGGCGCACGCATCGCGGACGGCAAGCTCCACCTCAACGGAAAGGACGCCTATATGATCGCCGAGAGCGTCGTGCCCGAATCCCACGGCATGTTCTATCGCCCCCGCGACAGGCAGACGGGCGTGATGTGGGACACCTGGCTCTTCCTCCACAAGGGGGTCTACCACCTCTACTACCTGGCCAAGAGCGGCGGACAGTGGGACAACATCTCGATGGCCACGTCCAAGGACGGCGTGCACTGGACCGAGCGCGGCCGCATCCTGGCCAAGGCCGAGGGCGTCACCTGGATGGGCACAGGCTCCACCTGGAAGTCGCCGAGTTTCGAGAAGGACGGCAAGTTCCAGATGAACTTCTCCGAGTGGCGCGGCCCGCGGCAGACCATCTTCTTCGCCGAATCCAAGGACCTGCTGAGCTGGACCCGCCTCGGCAACGAGCTCGAATTCGTGCAAGACACACGTTGGTATGAGGAGAAGGGCCGCTGGGACTGCATCTGGACCCTGCCCCGGGAGGGCGGCGGCTATTACGGCTACTGGACAGCGACGCCGAAGAAGGCGACAGGCGGCCAGTTCGGCTTCGGCGAGACGGACGATGGCGTGACGTGGAAGGCCCTGGAGCCGCCCAGGGTCCACGGCGTCGGAGAGGGCGAGGTAGGCGCCATCGAGAAGATCGCCGGGCGTTACTACATGATGTTCGGCAGCGGCGGCCTCATGGTCACTCTCCTGGCCGACCGGCCCCAAGGGCCCTTCTCCGCTGCGAAGCGCAACTTCCGCCTGCTCTCGGGCCACACCTACTTCGCCCGCTTCCTCCCCACGCCCGGCGGCCTGCTGGTCAACCATCACAGCATCGCCCGCGGCGGAATGGTCCACATGGGCACCCTCAAACGCGCCGTCGTGGACAAGGATGGCACCCTGCGCCTCGCCTGGTGGGAGGGCAATGATGCGCTCAAGCACGAGGCCATCGAGGCCGCGAACAAGGGGGCGCTCTGCTTTTTCGACGACCGCGACGTGGCCGGCGGCATCGTCCTGGAAGGCATTCTGCCTCTGCCGGGCTCTGACGATGCGAAGCCTTCGGGCCTCTACATCGAGCACGGCAGGGACACGGGCACGGCGATCCTCGTGAACGCCAAGGGCATCGCCGAGATCGGCCCGATGGCCGCCGACGGCTCGGGCTTCAAGGCCGAGAGCCGCATTGACCGCGAGATGGCCTTTGGCCCCGCCCCGCGGTTCCGCCTGCTCCTCAGGCACTCGCTCCTTGAGTTCTTCCTCAATGACATCCTCATCCAGTGCTACAGCCTGCCCGCGCCCGCCACCGGCCGCATCGGCCTCATCCAGGGCGGCGCGCAGGAAGCTGCCAGAGCACTCAAGAGCTGGCGGTGACGTTGACTTGGCCGGGCGCAGAGGCTATCATCCAGGCAAGTGGACGCGGCCCGTTGAACGCTCTCGGAGCCCCAGGATGGGACACGAGAAGAAGATCGTCATCATCGCCGGGCCGAACGGCGCGGGGAAGACGACCTTTGCCCGCGAGTTCCTGCCCCGGGAGGCCGGGTGCCCTGATTTCATCAACGTGGACCTCATCGCGGCGGGCCTGTCGCCCTTCGCGCCGGAGAGAGCGGCCCTGCGCGCCGCGAAGCTGATGCTCGACGAGATCCGGCGGCGCATTCGTAACGGCCAGAGCTTCGCCTTTGAGACCACTTTGAGCGGCCGCAACTACGCGCGGCTCATCCCACGCTGGCGGGCCGCGGGCTACCAGGTCAAGCTCATCTTCCTCAGCCTCCCGTCGCCTGACCTGGCGGTTGCCCGCGTGGCCACTCGCGTGGCCCAGGGTGGCCACTCTGTGCCCGAGGACGTCGTCCGCCGCCGCTTCGAAAGCGGACTCCGCCACTTCCACGGAACCTACAAGCGTCTGGCCCGCAGTTGGATGCTCTATGATAGTTCCGACTCGTCCCCTCGCTTGATCGCAGGAGGAGACAACCCGTGAGAAACAACCAGACCTCGTCCAGAGACCCCGACATGATCGCCTCCCTGCCCGCTATGCGCCGGGCCGCCCGGCGGGCGCTGCAACTCGGCCTGGAGACCGGCACGCCCGTGTGGGTGATGAAGAATGGCCGGATTGTAGACCTCACGAAGCTGCGCCCGCGGCGGAAGAAGGCGCGCCTGAAGGCAGACTCGTAAGGAGCAGGCCAATGCACGCTGCGGCTCGTGCTGCGATCGGGTTCGCCCTGGCGGGGACGCTGCTGGCCCCCGCCGCGGCGGGAGAGGCTGCCGGCGACTGGCTCAAGGCCGTGCGGGCCTATGCCGACGCGATGGTCGAGCACGGGCGCGACACCTATGGCGCCGAGCACTCGCCGCTCTTCGCCGAAGCGCTCGACCGCAAGACGCTCAAGCTACTCGACGGCGAGGCGCTGAAGAGGGCGGCGGGCATCAGCCGCGCCGCCTGGGGCATCAGGCCAGGCGACCGCATGCTCGGCGGCGGCAACCCACAGCACTGCCAGAACCTCTACCAGGTGCTCTACGCCCTCACACAGGCCACGGTCAACAAGCGGTACGCCGAGGAGGCCGACAAGTCGCTCAAGTGGTTCCTCGAACACTGCCAGAGTCCCGCCACCGGCCTCTTCTGCTGGGGCGAGCACGCGGGCTGGGACTTCCTGGCCGAGGAACGCCTCGCCACCTCGCAGGGCAACACCCACGAGTTCTACCGCCCCTGGGTACTCTGGACTCGCTGCTGGGAGCTGGCGCCCGAGCCCTGCCGCCGCTTCGCACTCGGCCTCTGGGAACACCAGATCGGCGACCAGAAGGCGGGCGACTACTCGCGCCACGCGGCCATTGACCGCCACGGCCCGGGCACGGACGCCCCCTATGCCCGCCACGGCGGCTTCTACATCGAAACCTGGGCCGTCGCCTACGCCATGACGAAGGACGCCGTGTTCCTCAAGGCCATCGAGACTGTTGCGGGCGCACTAGAGGCCGCGCGCCGCGGCCAGGGCATGCTTGTCTCTGGCTCGAAGAAGTCCGGCGGGCGGACCTTCAGCGACGTCTCGCTCGCCGTCTCGCTCTGGAATGCGGCGGACAGCCTGCCTGCCGAACTCGCCGACAAGCTTCGCGCCCAGGCCCGCGCCAACGACGAGGCATTCGCCAAGGCCCGCGCCGACGCGAAGCC
>VGYV01000136.1 GCA_016872855.1 Planctomycetota bacterium | reverse complement strand
CTCACCGGCGGCACGGCGAGCGTGAAGCAGAGCGAGGCAGGCATCGAGGTCTCTGTTGCTAAGACCGACCGCCAGGAACTCGACACCATCGTTGCCCTGGAACTCGACGGGCCGGCCTTTGAGATCAAGCCCCTCGGCTACGCCTCCGGCTCCCTCGCCACGGGCAAGAAGGCAAAGGCATCCAACGTTTTCCGCAACCAGGCGGAGTTCAGGCCCGAGAAGGCGTTCGACGACGACCCCGACACCCGCTGGGGCTGCGACTGGGGGACGAAGGAGGCGTGGCTCGAGGTGGACCTGGAGAAGCCCACGACCTTCGCCCGCGCCTTCCTCAGCGAGCCCTACGGCCGCGTGCGCGAGTTCGAGCTCCAGTGCCGCGACGGCGAGGCCGAAGCCTGGCGCACGTTCCACCGGGGGAAGACGATTGGCGAGAGCCTGAAGGTCGAGTTCGAGCCGGTCACTGCCCGCTTCGTGCGCCTCACGCTCAAGACCATCGAGGGGCCATCCATCCGGGAGTTCCAGCTCTTCGCGCCGAAGAAGCGAACGCCATGAGGAACACTGCTGTATTCCTTGCTGCGGTCGCGCTGGCGGGCCTGGCCTGGGCCGAGGAGGCCAAGCCGCAGCCGCCTTTCGGCGGCAAGGGGCTGGCCGCCTACTGGCCGATGGACGAGGCGGCGGGGGCGGTGGCCGCCGATGCGGGGGGCGGGGACAACAACGGTGCCCTTCAGGGCTCGCCCGCGGCGGCACGGGTGAGCGGACCCTTTGGCGCCCACTCGCTCGCCTTCCTCGGTCCGGGGCAGAAGGTGGTCGGGTCGGACCGCGGGTTCCCTGCCGGCTCGTCGCCCGGTTCGATCAGCCTGTGGTTCAGCCGGCCGCCAGGCGTCGGCAACAAAGTGCTGTTCTCCTACGGAGCGCTGTCGCGGGGGCAGGCGCGCGGGCTGTGGCTCGTCACGGAGAGTCGCCTCTGCTTCTACTTCTACGGCCATCCGCAGGACCTGCACTGCGAGATCAAGGGCGGCATCGCGCCCGACACGTGGCACCACGTGGCCGCCACCTACGATGGCACGACCGCGCGGCTCTACTGCGATGGCGGCCTAGTGGGCAAGGCCGAGCCGAAGATTGACACGGCGCTCCGCGGCCAGTTCCAGATCGGCGCGAACCTCGAGGAGGATGGCCGCGACTTCATCGGGTTGCTCGACGACATTGCCGTGTTCGACCGCGCGCTCTCCGACGACGAGATTCGCGCTGAGTATGCCGCCAAGGCGAAGGTCGTCCAGGCCCTCCCGCCCGACGCCCTCCGCGCCTTCCACGCGAAGCACCAGGAGGCCGAGGCCGGCCGCCGCAAGGAGCTTGCCGCCCACGTCGAGAAGCTGGGCGTCGAGGACATCGTCTTCGCCGTCCGCCAGGCCGACACCGACGGCCACTGGTACGCCAACTTCGGCTACCACATCGTGGACGCCGACCGCCGCACCTACTACCACGACGGCGGCCGCCTCTGCCGCCTCCACCTCAAGACGGGCAAGGTCACGGTGCTCGTGGACGAGCCGAAGGGCGGCGTGCGCGACCCCCAACTCCACTACGACGGCACGCGCATCCTCTTCTCCCTCCGCAAGAGCGGACAGCCCCACTACCACCTCTACGAGATCGGCGTGGATGGCACCGGCCTGCGGCAGCTCACTGATGGGCCGGCCGACGACATCGAGCCGACGTATCTGCCCGACGGCGGGATCGTCTTCTGCTCGAGCCGCTGCCGCCGCTGGGTGCCCTGCTACTACACCCAGGTTGCCATCCTCTACCGCTGCGACGCCGACGGGCGCAACATCCGCCCCCTCTCCGCCAACACCGAGCACGAGAACACCCCCTGGGTGCTGCCCGACGGGCGCGTCCTGTACCAGCGCTGGGAGTACGTGGACCGCAGCCAGATCGGCTACCACCACCTGTGGACGATGAACCCCGACGGCACGGGTCAGATGGTCTACTACGGCAACCAGCACCCCGACACGGTGATGATAGACGCGAAGCCGATCCCCGGCACGGGCAGGGTCGTTGCCTCCTTCTCCCCTGGCCACGGGCAGAACGAGCACGCAGGCGCCATCACCGTCGTGGACCCACGCCAGGGGCCGGACGCGCGGGCGATGGCGCGGCCCGTCAGCCGCGGCCACTCCTTCCGCGACCCGTACCCTCTTTCGGAAGACTGCTTCCTCGTGGCGAGCGGGAC
Source organism: Planctomycetota bacterium (assembly GCA_016872855.1). Lineage (GTDB taxonomy): Bacteria > Planctomycetota > PUPC01 > DSUN01 > DSUN01 > DSUN01. The sequence continues at coordinate 13,793 of VGYV01000136.1, read as the reverse complement.
GGAGATCCTGCTCCTCGACGGGAAGGGGCAGAGCGTGCGGCTCTACGACCTGCCGCCCGAATGGCGCGTCGGGCGGATGCAGGTCCACGAGCCGCGGCCAGTCCAGGTCCGGCCCCGCGAGCGCGTCATCCCAACCCTCTCCGACCCCGCTCAGAAGACGGGGCGCGTCTTCCTGGAAGACCTCTATGTCGGGCGGAATATGGCCGGCGTCAGGCCTGGCGAGGTCAAGAAGCTCCTCATCCTCGAAATCCTGCCGAAGCCGTGGAACATGTTCAGCGGGATGGAGCCGCTGACCTATGGCGGCACGTTCCTTCTGGAGCGCATCGTGGGCACGGTGCCGGTCGAGAGCGACGGCTCGGCGCACTTCGAGTTGCCCGCGCTCCGTCCCTTCTTCCTCGTGGCGCTCGACGAACGCGACATGGCCGTGAAGCGGATGCAGAGCTTCCTCACCGTCCAGCCAGGCGAAAGCGTCGGCTGCGTCGGCTGCCACGAGGACCGGGTGCGAACGCCCTCGTCGCGGCGCCCCACGCTGGCCCTGGGGCGGCGGGCCAGCGTCGTGGAGCCGATTGCGGGCGTGCCCGACGTGTTCGACTTCCCCCGCGACATTCAGCCGGTCCTCGACAAGCATTGCGTCGCCTGCCACGACTACGAGAAGACTGGCGCTGGCGGCCCAATGGCCGGCGGCATCGTCTTGACGGGCGACCGCGGGCCGATGTACTCACAGAGCTACTACGCGCTCACGATCAGCGCCCAGTTCTCCGACGGGCGGAACCTGCGGAAGAGCAACTACCCGCCCCGCGCCCTCGGCTCCTCGGCCAGCCCGCTCCTGAAGAAGCTCGACGGCTCGCACTACAAGGCCGCGCTGAGCGACCGCGAGCGAGCGCTCCTCCGCCTGTGGGTTGACAGCGGCGCCGTCTACGCCGGCACCTACGCCGCCCTCGGCACGGGCAGCGTGGGCGACTACAGCGGCCGCGGCCGGCCCGACCTCGCCTGGGACAGCACCCGCAAGGCCCAGGAGGTCCTCAAGCGCCGCTGCGCCGGTTGCCACAAGGGGCCGATGGCCTTGCCCGACTCGCCCTCCGACGACAAGGGGATGGTGCCCTGGGGCGAGGGGCCGATGAACCAGCTCGCCAGCAGCACGTCCCAGCGCTACACCCCTGCCTTCCGCTTCAATCGCCACCTGCTCTACAACCTGAGCCGGCCCGACAAGTCGCTTCTCCTCCTCGCCCCGCTGGCCGCGCAGGCCGGCGGCTACGCCGCCACGACGCCGAAGAGCTGTCCCGTGGTGTTCAAGGACGCCGCCGACCCCGACTACCAGGCCCTCCTGCGCTCGGTCGAGGACGCGCGGAAGCACCTGGAGACGATCAAGCGGTTCGACATGCCCGGCTTCAAGCCGAGGCCGGAATACGTCCGCGAACTGAAGCGCTTCGGCCTGCTCCCCGCCACATTCGCGCTGGACACGGAGCCGCTCGACGTGTATCACATAGAGCGGGCCTACTGGCAGTCCCACTGGTATCAACCCCCAGGGCGGGACGCAAGCCGAGGCAGCAGGTAGTGCCGGTGGCTCAAGACACGCCCAAGCGCGGCTTGGGTACGCGTTTGCCTGAGGAGAACCTTCCCCCCTCTCCCTCGGGGAGAGGAGGACCATCCTCCCTCTCCCTCGGGGAGAGGGGTGGGGTGAGGGTGCTTGGGTTCCCGTGAACTCCGTGGAAGCACCCTCACCCCTACCCTCCCCCCAAGGGGGAGGGAGGAGAGTCTCCTCTTGCTGACCGCTGCCGGGGTGGGCGTGATGGACCCGAGGCCACGTGTGGGAGGGCAAGGAGGAGCCGCGATGAACCGTCGGTCGTTCCTGCAGAGTTCGGGCAAGTCCGTGGCCGGCGCCGCGCTGGCCGGGCTAACGGTCACCGCGTTCCGCCCCGGCAGCGCGCTGGGGGCCAACGAGCGGGTGAACGTGGCGCTCATCGGCTGCGGCGGGCGCGGCCGCTACGTCATCCGCGGCCTCGTCGAGCAGGGCGCACGCGCCACCTTCCTGTGCGACCTGCTCACGAACCGCCTCGACGAGGCGGCGAAGTTCCTCTCCGACGTGCAGAAGGACGCGCCCGCGAAGACCAAAGAAATGCGGCAGGTGTTCGATTCCAAGGACGTGGACGCCGTGGTCATCGGCACGCCCGACCGCTGGCACGCCCCGGCCTCCATCATGGCCTGCCAGGCACGCAAGGACGTCTACGTCGAGAAGCCGCACTCCCACAACCTCTGGGAGAGCGGGAAGATGGTCGAGGCGGCGAAGAAGTACGAGCGCGTCCTCCAAGTCGGCACGCAGAACCGCTCAGGCCCCTACACCCTCGCCGCCCGCGAGTACCTGAAGACGGGGAAGATTGGCAAGATCGCGCTCGTCCGCGTCCTCAACATGAAGTCGGGCGGCCCATTCAAGCTGGGCGAGCCCGGCAAGGCGCCCGAGGGCCTGAACTGGGACGCTTGGCTCGGCCCCGCGCCCACCCGCCCCTACCATCAGCACATTTTCCACGGCGGGTGGCACAACTACTGGGACTTCTGCGGCGGGGACATGGGCGACGACGGCATCCACCAGCTCGACCTGGCCCTGATGATGATGGGCGACCCGCCCCCGCCGAAGAGCGTCCGCGCCCTCGGCGGCCGCTACGCCCACCGCGGCGACGACTCAGAGTGCCCCGACGTGCAACTCGTCTCGTGGGACTACGGGGATTTCGTGATGACCTTCGAGCTGACCGGCTACCCGCGCTACATGGAGAAGACGAGCGCGACCATCCGCCGCAACGACCTGTTCCCGTACTGGACGATGAACGCGACGCGGATCGAGTTCTACGGCTCGCAGCTCCTGATGACCCTGGGGCGGCACGGCGGCGGGTGGATCGTCCAGCAATCGGGCGGCGGCATCGTGGACAAGATGTACGGCCGCCCGTGCGACGAGCCGCACTACGCGGATTTCCTGGCGTGCGTGAAGACGCGGAAGAAGGCGAACGCCGACATCTCGATTGCCCACACGAGCAACGTCGCCCTGCACATGGGCAACATCGCGCACCGCGTGGGCAACGTGGCGCTCGCCTACGACCCCAAGGCCAACCAGTTCGACAACCCCGAGGCCAACAAGCTGATCAAGCCCCCCTACCGCAAGGGCTACGAAATCCCCGACGAGGTGTGACCCAGCGCCCCAGCCCCGGACGCCCCGTTCGCGCTCTGGCGAGTCACCGGGCGCGCAAGCTATTGACCTCTGTACAAGCAATGATAAGGCCTGTCATGCCGAGCGAAGTCGAGGCATCTCTCCTTGGCCTCAAGAGAGGAGAGATTCCTCGACTTCGCAGGGCTCCGCTCGGAATGACCGTGCTCGGGAGCTTATCATTCCTTATGGAGCGGTGGGTAATGGGGTGACGACGCGCGTCGTCGTTCTCATGTTCTCAAGAACGTCAGAACGACGGCCGCGGCCGCCAGGCCCTTCTGGCGGGCCGCTGGACCACGGCAGCAGCATGGCTGCCCGGTTCATGGTATGCCCAACACCGCCTGAAATGTGTGAAGCGCGGTCTGTGTGAGCAGGCTCGTCGTTCTCACATTCTCAGAGCGTCTAAAGGAATGAAGCCGACTCCCTGGGCATCGCACTCCGCCAACGGCACCTCCCTGTAGGCGGGGCGTCTCTGCCCCGCGTGGCGCTCGCAGGCCAGGGACGGCCCGCCTACAGGCTTCATTCCTTTAGACGCTCTTAGGAATCTGAGGACGACGCGGAGCCGTGCCACGCGGATCTGAGCGAACCCGCCGGCGGGTGCCGTTGCTGGCTGGGTTATTCAATCATTCTATAGAATGATTGAACGTCCCACGCGGGCCGCTCGGAGCCGGCGGACAGTCTGACATTCTCAGGAATGTGAGAGCGGCGTTGAATGGAAGGCGTGCGACCGATATACTGCGAGGCGCGGGGAAGGGGCGGCTCGACGACGAGGACGACATGCATGATTGATGTCCACACCCATATCGGGCGGCTTCGGCGGGGGCATGCGTGGCTCACGGCAGGGAAACTCGTGCGCTGGATGGACCGCCAGGGGATCGAGAGGGCAGTCGTCCATTCGGTCGAGAATCCCGAGGAGCTGGACTACTATGTGCCGACGACCTATGTGCTCAAGTCGTGCCGCCGCTTCCCCGACCGGCTGATCCCCTTCTGCAACGTGGACCCGCGCATCGAAAACTCCAGTCCGAACACGGACTTCTATTCGCTCATCAAGGACTATGTGGAGGAGGGTGCTCTGGGCTTCGGCGAGTCGCTCTCGGGCCTGCCCGTTGACGACCCGCGCCTGGTGGCCATCTACGCGGCCTGCGGACGCCTCGGCTTGCCCGTGACGCTGCACATTGACCACCTGCGCGGCACCGACGCCCTCGGGCTGCCCGGTCTCCGCCGCGTGCTTGCGGCGTGCCCCGACACGGTGTTCTTCGCCCACGCGCCGCACTGGTGGGCGGAGATCAGCGCGGACGTGCGGGAGGATGACCGCGGCGGCTACCCGAAGCGCCCGGTAGTGCCCGGCGGGGCCGTCGAGCAGATTCTCGGGCAGTTCCCGAACATCTACGGCGACCTGTCGGCCGGCTCGGGCTACAACGCGCTCACCCGCGACCCCGAGTTCGGCCGCGGCTTCCTCGAGCGCTGGAGCCATCGCCTGTGCTTCGGGACCGACTACCTGAAGCCCGGCCAGCAGTGCCCCATCATCCGGTTCATCCGCGAGGTGGACATCTCGGCCAAGGCCCGCCGCCGCATCACGCGCGACAACGCCCGGCGCATTCTGAGGGTGTAGCGGCAAGCTTCCCGCTTGCCGACCGCAACCGGGACGGTTGCGGACTACGTGTACTGAGTAGACCGCTCCGCAAATGGGGGGACGGATTCGGAGTCCCCAAGGGACAGCAGTGGGTTGCCGGCGGCTTGAGCCGCCGGATCGTGGCGCACCCACGGCTTAGTCCGGCTTAGTCCCGAAGGGACGGCAGAGGCGCGCTGGAGACGGCCCGGCGCAGGTCCCTGCCGTCCCTTCGGGACTTCTGCGCTCTCGGCGCACGAGTCCGGCGGCTGAAGCCGCCGGCCACCCACTGTGCTCCCTTCGGGAGCAAGAGATCGAAGCGCGCGGTTTTGCCCCCCTATCTGTGGGGAGACGTACTGAGACTGCAACCGGGATGGTTGCGGCTACGTGAGATGAGGTGACTTATGAAAAGCCTGCTCTCCGCGCTCTTGCCTCTCGTTGCCGCTGCACAAGCTGGCGACCTAGCCGCCGAGGCCCTCGCCGGAATGAAGCGGGCCACCGAGTTCTTCACCCGCGAGGTCGCCTACCACGGCGGCTATCTGTGGCGCTACTCGGAGGACCTCAAGCAGCGGGAAGGGGAGGGGAAGGCGACCGCGACGCAGGTGTGGGTGCAGCCGCCCGGCACGCCAGCCGTCGGCCTCGCCTTCGTGCGTGCGTACCAGGCGACGGGCGAGCGGCAGTTCCTCGACGCGGCCGTCGCCGCCGCGCACGCGCTCGTCTTTGGCCAGATGCGCTCGGGCGGGTGGGAGTACTCGATTGACTTCAGCGAGGCCGGCTCGAAGCGCTTTGCGTACCGCCACCTGCCTGAGCCGAAGTCCAAGAGCATCCGCACCCACTCGGTCCTCGACGACGACACGACTCAGGCGGCGCTCCGCCACCTGATGGCGGTGGACCAGCTCGTGAAGGACGAGAAGGTCCACGAGGCACTCGCCTATGGCCTCGATGCGCTGCTGAAGGCCCAATTGCCTAAGGGGGGCTGGCCCCAAGTCTTCGGCCAGCCCGAGCCCGAGCAGCAGACCGCCCCCTACGTGAAGATCGAGCTGGACGGCTCGCGCACCACGCACCAGCGGCCCACCCGCTACTGGCACTACGCCACGTTCAACGACGGGGCAATCAACGACTGCATTGCTGTGTGCCTCGAGGCCCATGAGCGAATGAAGGAGGCGAAGTGCCTCGACGCGGCGCGGCGGGCGGGAGACTTCATCATCCTCTCGCAGCTCAAGGCGCCGCAGGCCGGCTGGGCGCAGCAGTACACGCACGACCTGAAGCCCGAGTGGGCGCGGAAGTTCGAGCCCCCCGCAGCCTGCTCCGCCGTCGCCGTCCGCAACATCCGCTCCCTCATCGAGGTCTGGCTCGCCACGGGCGACGCGAAGTACCTCGAGCCAATCCCCGCGGCGCTCGACTGGCTGGAGCGCTCAAGGCTGGCGGGCGACCGGCCCCGTTGGGCGCGCTTCTACGAGCTGGGCACCAATCGCCCCCTCTACTTCGTCAAGGGCACCTACGAGCTGACCTATCGCGACGACAACCTGCCGACCCACTACAGCTTCGTCGGCGAGTATGGCGTCGAGAGCGCCGCCCGCTGGTTCCGCGCGGCGAAGGAGAAGGGCCGCGACGCCATCCTGGCCGAGCGGAGCCGCAAGCCCACGGCGGAGGAGCTTCGGGCCAAAGGGAAGGGAATGGAAGGCCAGGTGCGAAGCATCCTCGCCGCCCTCGACGCCCGCGGCCGCTGGCTCACCGACGGCTGGATCGAGTGCCGCACCTTCATCCGCAACCTCGACGCTCTCTCCACGTACCTTGTAGCACAGCAGCGCCCTCTGCCCTGACCCGCGCGGGAAGAGGGGCTGTGTGCGAGCATGGCCCGCGTGCATGAAATCTCCTACGCTCAGGGCGACCGTGCTCCAAGCCTCCGAAGGAGGCGGTGGAATGTAGCCTGCCCTGAGCGATGCCGAAGGGTCGGTGGGGGCGGGCACTTCAGACGGCTGAAACGTTACCACCCGGCGTTCAGATCTCTGTCCACGTGCCGGGGACCGGCACCGGGTAGCGGCCCTCGGCGTCCGCCTTCACTGGCGGCGGGCTGGACTCGGTGAGGGCATCAATGTTGGCGCAGAACTGGAACTTGGAGGCCATGGCCTGGTCCCAGGTGATGGTCTTGCCCATGTGGACGGCGGCCCGGCCCATGATGCTGGCGAGCTGCGAGTGGGCGGCACGGCGGGCCTCGTTCATCGGCTTGTCCTTGCGGATGGCGTCCATGAGCACGTTCCATTGGGCCTGGTGGGGGCCGTGCGGCTCCTTGCCCGCCCGCCAGTCAATGTTGTCCCGCGTCATCCGCTGGTCTTTGTAGGTGAGGACGGTGGGGGCGTGGACGTTGCCTGAGAACTGGGCGGCGCACTTGGTGCCGTGGACGTAGGTGGCGAAGTCGTTGTGGCAGCCGTTGATGTAGCGGGCGACGACGGCGGACTTCGTGCCGTCGGCGAAGGTGTACTCGATGGCATAGCTGTCGAGGCCCTGGCCGACGCAGTTGTTGTTTGGGGCTCGCCCGCCGATGCCGTGGGCCTCGACCGGCCAGGCGTCCTTCAGCCAGCACACCTCGTCAATCTGGTGGATGGTCAGTTCGTCGAAGAGGCTGCCGGAGGCCCAGAGGAACTCGGTGCGGTGGGCGATCTGCCAGAGGAGTTCGTTCTGGTCGGCTGGTCGGCGTCCGAGGCGTCCGCCGCCGTGCATGCGGTAGGCGCGGCTGAGGAGAACCTGGCCGAGCGCGCCGTCGCGGATACGCGCGATGAGCTCCTGGCGGGCCTGCGAGTGGCGGCACATGACGCCGCAGGCGACCTTCAGGTTCTTCTTCTCCGCCGCCTCCCCGGCCGCGATCATCCGCCGCACGGCCGGCGCGTCCACCGCGAAGGGCTTTTCCATGAAGACGTGGACGCCTTTCGACACCGCGTACTCGAGCTGGGAGACCCGCCAGGCCGTGTAGCCGGTGAGGAGTGCGATGTCGCCCGGCCGGAGGCAGTCAATCGCCTTCTTGTAGGCGTCGAAGCCCGCGAAGCGCCGCTCAGCCGGCACGTCCACCCGCTCGGCGTGCTGCTTGCTGAAGTGGTTGTAGCACCCATCGAGCCGCCTCTGGAAGATGTCGGCCATCGCATGCAGCTTGACCGGCCCGCCTGGTGCGTTGAAGGCGTTGACGGCTGCCCCGCCGCCGCGCCCCCCGCAGCCGATGAGCGCCAGCCGCAGCGTGTTGTCCTCCCCTGCATGCACCGGCGGCAGCGCCACACCCGCCAGCGCCGACGCCGCGGCCACCGTCCCGCCCAAGCTCAAGAACTCCCGGCGCGACGCCCCTTGCCGCGCCACACCCGACGACTCGGCCCCGTGTCCCATGGCTTCTGCCCCCTTTCAACTCAGGGTTCGCTCTCCCGCCGTATTATAGCAGGCGGGCAATCCCGCGCAAGGGCTTCAGACAGTGAGAGGACGGCTGGCTGCTTGCCCCGGAAGCGCTCGTGGTTGCGAGCTGCAACCACAGCCCTGCTCCCAGAGTATGGCCCCCAATTCTGGTGAGTTTGGTGGAAGCTCCTGAGCCCGACCCTCTCCCTACCCTCTCCCTACAAGGGAGAGGGGTCCGCACCTCCCTCCCTACCAGGGAGGGGGTAGGGGGAGGATTGGAGCTTGCCAATACCCCAGAGCGCCAGGAATGGGGGCCATACTCCTGCTCCCACCGCCGCTTGACAGATGGGCCCAACCACCTATAATCGCGTTCCTGCCCATTGCTCCCAGGAAGGACCCCGAATGGCCAGGAAGTTCATCGAGGAAATCAGGCCCGGCGATACGGTGCAGGAGACGTTCCTGGTCCGCGACAAGCAGCTCCGCACCCAGCGCGACGGGGCGTTCTACCTGGACATCGAGTTGGTGGACCGCACGGGCGTGGCGCCGTCGAAGTTCTGGAACGCGACGCGCGAGCTGTTCGAGGCGTTCGCGCCCGACGACTTCGTGGCGGTGAAGGCCCGGGCCGAGAGCTATCGCGGAAAGCTCCAACTCGTCGTGACCGACGTGCGGCGCGTCGAGGCCGCGTCCGTGGACATCACGGAGTTCCTGCCGAGCACGACGAAGAGCGTGCCGGGCCTGCTGGCCCGCGTCCGCGAGATCGTGAAGGGCATGCAGGATGCTCGGCTCAAGGCCCTCCTCGAGGCGTTCCTGGCCGACCCCGAGTTCGTCCGAGGCTTTCAGCGGGTGCCGGCCGGCGTGAGCATCCACCACGCCTGCCTCGGCGGCCTCCTCGAACACACGGTCGCCGTGGCCAACCTGGCCCTGCGGCTCACCGAGGGCTACCCGAACCTGAACCGCGACCTGCTCGTGGCCGGCGCGCTCCTGCACGACATCGGGAAGATCGAGAGCTTCGCCTACGAGCGCGGCTTCCGCTACACCGACGCCGGCGGCCTGATTGGCCACCTGAACATCGGGGCCAGTATGGTCGAGCGAAAGGCCGCAGCAATCGAGGGCCTCCCCCGCCCCCTCCTCGACCACCTCCTCCACCTCATCCTCAGCCACCACGGGGCCTACGAGTTCGGCTCCCCGGTCCTCCCCGCCACCGCCGAGGCCATCGCCCTTCATTACCTCGACAATCTCGACGCCAAGCTGGCCGCCTTCGAGACCGCGCTGCTGGCCGATGTGGATGAGCAGGCCAACTGGACAGAGTGGGTCCGCGCCTTCGACCGCCGCCTCTTCAAGCTCAGGGTGTCTTGAGGGCGTGTTGCCCAAAGGGCGAACTCGTTGGGAGTCCCGCCTTCAGGCGGTCCTCTCGTGACCCTCCGCCTGAAGGCGGGACTCCGAACAGGGTGGATCCCCTGAACAGGGTGTCAGCGACACGCCCTTGACACTTGACATTTGCGCTGCCGATGGCTAGGCTGGGGGCGTGGATGGGGCGTGGGATGTCCCGCGCCCATGGGGTTTCTCTGGCAACGGGGAGAGGAGTCCGCCGATGAACGGTTGCACCTCGCGTCGCGATTTTCTCAAGGAGTCGGCCCTCGGCACGGCCGGGCTGGTGGTCCTGGGCAGCCACGTGCTCGGGGCCGAGGCGCCCAGCAACAAGCTCAACATCGCCGCCGTCGGCGTCGGCGGCCGCGGCGGCGGCAACATCGGCGGCTGCGGCAGCGAGAACTTCGTGGCCCTCTGCGACGTGAACTCGAAGGCCCTCGAGGGAGGCCAGAAGCGCTTCCCCAACGCCAAGGCCTATGCCGACTGGCGGAAGATGTTCGACGACGCGAAGGACTTCGACGCCGTCATCTGCTCGACCACCGACCACACGCACGCCCTCGTGAGCAACAACGCGCTGAGGCTGGGCAAGCACGTTTACGTCGAGAAGCCCATCGGCCACAGCGTCCACGAGGCGGCGGTGCTGCGGGAGACATACCTGAAGGCCAACGGCAAGCTCGCCACCCAGCAGGGCACGCAAATCCACGCGGACCAGAACTACCGCCGCGTCGTCGAGCTGGTCAGGGCAGGCGCCATCGGCCCCGTCAAGGAGGCCCACGTCTGGTGCGGCCGACGCGGCCCCAACCCCCAGCCGCCCGCGCCCGACCCCAACGCCAAGCCGCCCGAATGGCTCAACTGGGACCTCTGGCTCGGCCCCGCGCCCGACCGCCCCTACCATCGCTCCTATCACGAGGGCGGCTGCATGGGCTGGGAGCAGTGGTGGGACTTCGGCAACGGCTGCCTCGGCGACATGGGCAGCCACCTGATTGACCTGGCCTACTGGGCGCTCGACCTGCGGTTCCCCATCACGGCCGAGGCCGAGGGCGACCCGCCCTGCGGCGACCCCAAGACCAAGCACTCGTACCCCCACTGGCTCAAGTGCCGCTGGGACCACCCCGCCGTGGGCGACCGCCCGCCCGTCAAGCTCTTCTGGTACGACGGCGGCCAGAAGCCGCCCCCGCCGCCAGACGACGACCTGAAGGGGTGGGGCCAGGCCATCATGTTCGTCGGCGAGAAGGGCTGGCTCATCGCCGACTATGGCCGAAAGGTCCTCCTGCCCAAAGAGCAGTTCAAGGACTTCAAGCCGCCCGAGCCCACCATCCCCAACTCCGTCGGCCACTACCGCGAATGGCTCAACGGCTGCAAGACCGGCTCGCCCACCCTGTGCAACTTCGACTATGCCGGCCTGCTCATCATGAACAACCTCCTCGGCTCCGTGGCCTACCGCGTGGGCAAGAAGCTCGAGTGGGACGCCGAGGCCCTGAAGGCCACCAACTGCCCCGAGGCCGCCCCATTCATCAAGCGCCCCTACCGCGCCGGCTGGAGCCTGTGAGAGACAAGGGAGGAGTGAGAGTGAGAGTGACAAGCGACGAGTGACCAGCGACGGCGCTCCTCGCTCTTGCTTTTCACTCTCACTCTTCACTCTCACCCATCCCTCATCAGCGCCCGCTTGACGCGCTGCGACGCGATGGGTATCATCATGCCCGTCTCCCGGGCCGGGGAGCGTGCGTCGAACGCCCTCTGCATCTAGTCCACGAGGCGATGATGGCAACCCTCTCCTGGAATTCCCCGGAAGGCCCAAAGCAACACGACCTGGGCGACCTGACCCGCATCGGCCGGCTGCCCGACAACGAGCTGTCCCTTCTTGATGGCGCGACGTCGGGCCTCCACGCCCGCATCCTCCGCCAGGGCGACGCCTGGGTGGTCGAGGACAACGGCAGCCGCAACGGCACCTTCGTGAACAACGACCGCGTGAGCCGCCGCCCCCTCCGCGATGGCGACCGCGTCCTCGTCGGACGCACCGAGTTCCTCTTCCGCACTGCCCAGCCGCCCGCCGCCGAGGGGGGCCAGACCCTGATGTGGCGCCGCGGCCAGCCCGCGCCGGCCGAAGGCCGCCCGAGCACCGTCGCCAGGGCGCTCCCCATCGAAGAGCTCCTGCGCTCCGACACGCGCGGCGCGACTATCACCCCCGTGAGCACCCTCGCCGTGGCCCGCGCCGCGGTCGCACGCCCCGATGCCAACGCCGCGCAGCTCGCCCGCCGCCTCAAGGCCACCTACGAAATCTCACAGGCCACCGCCGAAACACTCGACACCGCGGAACTCCTCGACCGCGTGCTCGCCGCTCTCGTCGGCCTCTTCGAGACCGCCGACCGCGCCTTTATCCTCCTCTCGGACCCCCAGAGCGGCGAAGTGACCACTGCCGCCGAGCGCTGCCGCGTCGCAGGGCAGGCCGCCGAGGGCGGCATCTCCAAGACCGCGCTCGACCAGGCCATGCGCTCAGGCGACGCCGTGCTGTGCCAGGACGCCGCGGCCGACGACCGCTTCGCCGAGGCCGCCAGCATCATCGGACTCGGCATCCGCTCCCTCATGGTCGCGCCCCTCGTCTTCCGCGACCAGGGGCTCGGAGCCGTCTACGTGGACACGATGCGCGGCATCCGCGCCTTCGCCGAGGCCGACCTCGAGCTCCTCTGCGTCGCCGCAAACCAGGTCGCCGCCGTCCTCGCCAACGCACGCCTCCACGACAAAGTCGTCGCCTCCGAACGCCTCGCCGCCGTCGGCCAGACCCTCGCCGGCCTCACCCACTGCATAAAGAACATCCTCCAGGGCATCAAGGGCGGCGCCTTCATACTCGACAAGGGCCTCGGCCTGGACGACCTCGACCGCGTCCGCAAGGGCTGGGAGATGGTCCGACGCAACAACGGCTTCATGGAGGAGCTGGTCTACGACCTGCTCACCTACTCGAAGCAGCGGCCGCCCGAATACGCGCTGGCCGACCTCAACGCCCTGTGCGCCGAAACCTGCGCCTACATCGAGGAACGCGCCAAGGCCGCAGGCGTCCCACTCAACCTCGTCCCCGACCCCGAGCTCGGCCCCGTCCAGGTGGACCCCAAGGGCATCCGCCGCTGCCTCCTCAACTTCGTGGGCAACGCGGTGGACGCCTGCGCCGGCCGCCCAGGCGCCGCCGTCACCGTCGAAGTCCAGGGCAAGGCCCACGACGGCTTCGCCCGCATCCTCGTCCGCGACACCGGCTGCGGCATGGCCCCCGAAACCATCGCAAAGCTCTTCACCGTCTTCTTCAGCACCAAGGGCTCGAAGGGCACCGGCCTCGGCCTCCCCGTGAGCCAGAAAATCATCGAGGAGCACGGCGGACGCATAGACGTCGCCTCCGAGGTCGGCAAGGGCACTACCTTCACCATCTGCCTGCCGGTGCGCCGGCACGAAACCGCAATTGCCTGAGGAAACCCAATGCCCAAGAAAGTGCTCATCGTGGACGACGAGGCTGACATGCGGGACTTCGCCCAGGCGGCCCTTGAAGACGACGGCTACCAGTTCGTCTTCGCCGCCGACGGCGTCGAGGCCGTCGAGCGGGCCGCCGCCGAGAAGCCCGACCTCATCGTCATGGACGTCCAGATGCCCAAGAAGGACGGCTTCGCCGCCCTCTACGACATCCGCCGCGACCCCGCCCTCAGGGCCATCCCCGTCATCCTCCTCACCGGCATCGCCGAGAAGACCGGCGTCCGCTTCGACGCCGGCACCGTCAAGGAGTATATGGGCGAGCAGCCCGAGGCCTACTTCGACAAGCCCGTGGACCCCGACGTCCTCCGCGAGGCCGCCCGCAAGCTCCTCGCCAAGTGACCCTTGGCCCCATCGCCCCGGCCGCTTCCCTGTTCCGGGCCGACCCCCTGCACCGCAAGCCCTTGGGTGTGCCGCCGGCTGAACCACAAAATGTCCGACTCGACCGACTCGACCAACTCGGCCACTTTTTGCGCCCCGAGGGTCGGGTGTTTACTTTTTCCTTTCCGTTGCGGAAGACGGACCTCGCGTGCGTGATGGGGTTAGGTCGCAGGGGCGTGTTGCCCAAACCCTGTTCACGGGATCAACCCCGTTTGGAGTCCCGCCTTTAGCCCGCATTTCTCACCAACCGGCCCAGCTCCGAAGGAGCGATAGGGTGTAGCCGGCGGCGTAAGCCGCCGGAAAGGGGATGCCAGAGGCGTAGCCCCGACGGGGCGGAAGGGGCGCGCTGTCGTGCCG
>VGYV01000135.1 GCA_016872855.1 Planctomycetota bacterium | reverse complement strand
TCTCCCAGGCGCTCGCAGAATTCGAGGGCGAGCTCCTCGCCGAGGCGGCCGACAGGACCGGCAAAGCAGCCGCCGACTGGCACGAGGTGGTCCAGCGCCTCAGGGACGTCATCCAGCGCACCAGGGACACGGAGAGCCAGGTCACGGAGATCGACGCCGCCCTCTCGGAGGCCGTGGCGTCCTGGCAGAACTACGTCAACCGCGTCCTCGACGCCAACGCGAAGCTCACCCAGCCCGGCGTGGGCGCCTTCAAGAGCTACGAGGGCGGCGTCGAGGACCTCGCCACCCGCATCAAGCAGGTCCAGGAGGGCCAGGCCAACGCCGAACGCGAGGTCAAGGCCCGCAGCTCCGAGATCGACCGCAGCAAGAACGCGGCCATCGAGCACGCCCGCCGCGTGGCCGGCGAAGCGCAGAAGCTCCTCCACAGGGCCGATGCCGCCAAGGCCGAGATTGACAAAGCCATGGACGAACTCAGCCACGCGCTGGCCCGAGGCAACGACCGTGTGGCCGAGATCGCCCAGTACCGGGAGAAGCTGGCCCTCAAGCGCGGCGAGGTCCAGGAGAGGCTCCTCGAGGCCCGAGCCGCCGTCGCCGGCGCCCAGCAGGACCTCGATGACATCGAGGCCGAAGAGCGCCAGGCCCGGCGCCTCAATGCCGAGGCCGACGACCTTCGCCGCCAAGCCGAGGACAAGAGGGGGGAGACCGAGGAGGCCCTCCGCCGCGCCACAGCCGAGCTGGCGGCCCAGGTGAGGAGGCTCGACGAGATTCGCGAGCAGCACGAACGGCGGGTGGCCGAGGCCGGCGACCCGGTCGAAAAGGCGAAGCACCAGGCCGAGCAACTTGCTGCTCAGCTCGATGCGGAATGGCGCGCGCGCAAGCAGCAGGAGGAAACCCTCGCCGCCCAGCGGCTCCAGAAGGTCCGGGAGGACTACGAGCTGCGCCTGAGCAAACTCCGCCATGACACGGAAGCCGATTACGAGAAGAAACTCGACGGGCTACGCCAGGAGATCGCCACGCGAGAGCGCGAACTCCGGGAAGCCGGCCAAAGGCTCCGCGACACGGCAGCCGCTCTCGGCCTCCAGGCCGCCGAGGCCCGCCGCACCGTGGACAGCGCCGCCGCCACCACAAAGGACGCCGAGGCCTGCCGTCTGGCCATCGAGGGCCTCCAGACCGAGGCTGCCGCTCTCCAGCACGAGGCCGAGAAGGTGGCCGACACCGCACACAGGCGGCGCGCCGACGCCGAGCGGGAGCAGCAGCGACTGCGGCAGGAGGTGGCCGAGGCCAACAAGGCTCTCCGGGCTGCCGAGGAGGAGCACGGCCGCGTGATGCTCGGCCTCGCCACACAGGCCAGGAGCCTCCTGGAGCAGATCGCGGAACGGCGCAAGCGACTCGATGCCGACATGAGCGAGGCCAGGCGCAAACTCGAGGAGGAGCGCAGCAAACACGAGGCGGACCTTCGCGCCCGACAGCAGGCGTTCGAGCGAGAGATCGCCGAGCTGAACGCCGGCTACGACAAGCGCATCGCGGAACTGAAGGCGTACATCGCGGACCGGGAGAAAGGGCTCGCTGCCCGAAAGAATGAGATCGAGGCGGCGCTCGCAGCCGAGCGTGACCGCCTGCTGCGCCCCATCGCTGACCAAGAGGCCAGGCTCACGGAGGATCACAGGCGGAAACTCGCCGCGCTCCAGGAGGAGAAGCGGGCCAAGCAGGCAGAACTCGACGCGCTCCGCGCCGAGCACGACAGGAGACGCAAGGAGTGGGAGAGCGAGCTGGGCGTCCTCAAGAGGGCGCGCGAGGAGCTGGTGGCCACGCTCGGCGAGGAGGTGCGCGTCCTCGGGGCGAAGCAGCAGGCCGTCCAGGCCATGACCCACGACGTCAACCTGGCCATCGCGCAGGCGCGAGCCGAACTCGTGACCGCCGAGGAGGAGGAGAAGAAGCTCGAGTTCCTCAAGGGCGTCCTCACTCGGCGCCAGGGCCAGACACCCCCGCCCATCCCTGAAGGAGAACGCGATGGCCGCGCCTGAGCACAAAGGGGACATTCTGCTTTCCCGCAAAGCGGCCTTCGGCGCCCCCCTTGGGGGCGGAAAGCAGAATGTCCCTCTCGCCGCCGGCGGGCGGGCGGCGCGGAGCTTCCACGCCGAAATGGAGCGCCTGGCCACAGCCAACCAGGCCGTCAAGGACGAGATCGAGGGCTGGGACGCCAGGCGCCGCGCCATCGAACCGGTCCGCGCCAGGCTCGGCAAGGTGTGCAAGACGATGGAGGACGATGGGCTGGGCGTGGACTGCCGGCGGCCCGAGCAGGGCGCCCCGCCCCCCGGCCCCTGCCACCTCGAGGGAATGGGCGGCCGGACCAGCAGGTGCCCGCATCCGCGCTACTCGCCAGTGAGGGGCAAGCTGGCCGCCCACTGGTGTAAGGACTGCCACCGGGTCGAGGAACAGAGGAGGGTGTTCGACGCCGCGCGCGAGGCGCTTGGCCAGATCAGGCGCGACGTCGACAGGACGAAGGATGAGATGCAGAGGGAGGCGGACGAATTGGCCGCCAGGGTCGCCGGCCTGCCAACCGGAGTGGACCCCCGAAAGGAGGCCGACCTAGCGCGCAGCGCCCAAGAGGTCAGCTCAGTGGACGTTGACGTGGCGGATGCGCGCAAGGCCGCCAACCAGGTCTTCCCCTCCCTGCCAGCCCCCGTTGCGGCTGGGCGCCCTGCCCCTCCTCAGCCTCTGCCGCAGCCGCCGCCTAAGAGAGGCTTCTTCCGCGCGATCATTGGG
Source organism: Planctomycetota bacterium (assembly GCA_016872855.1). Lineage (GTDB taxonomy): Bacteria > Planctomycetota > PUPC01 > DSUN01 > DSUN01 > DSUN01. The sequence continues at coordinate 13,361 of VGYV01000135.1, read as the reverse complement.
TTCTTCGGCAAGCTCTTTGGGTTGCGAAAATGAGCTTCTACAACGACACGGTCTTGAGGTTCTTCCAGCAGGGCATCCACGCGCGGGAGCCGTGGATTCTGCTGATGGGCATCCTGGCCCTGTGGTTGGCCGAGGCGCTGGCGGCGAGATTCGCTGGGCGGGCATCCGTGGCCTTCCGAATCATCGAGCTTCTGTTCTTGTCGTACTACGTCGTCTTCCTGGGCATGTGCTCGACATCGCCGGTGTGGGCTCTGCCGCTTGTCGGCGTGTTCGTGTACAACTTGCTGAAAGGGAGGTGGTGGTGCGCGAGCATTGGGCCGTGGGCGCTGCTGGGGGCCGTTGCCGCGGCGTTCGCGTTCGGGCTGCTGCTGTCTCTTACCGGGGGGTGGGTGCTGGGGCGGGTGGCGCTCTGGGCGGCGTTCCTCCTTGTGCTCGCGCTCGCTTGCTTCCCGGCGGTGCGCGCGGCGTTGGGGAAGGGTCGGACGCGGTGGGGGTCGGGGCGGCCGGGCGCGTCCGAGGGGGAGGTGGCCCCGGGTGGTATGCTGGCCCCCTACGTGGAGACGACCTCGCGGTATCTGGTGGTTGAGCCGCGCGCCCGGCTATTCTACCGCGGTGTGCGGTGGCTGGTGCCGGCTCCGGGTGTGGGCGGGGCCGTCCGCTGGGTGGTTGGGCTGGGGGTGGCTGCGGGCCTGGTGGTAGTGCTGTGGGCCACGCGCGATTGGGGGTTCTGGCGCGCCGTCGAGGTGCGCATGTACTGTCTGTGGCCCGTCGTGCGGTTCCCGGTGGGCCCGGTGCTCGCGCTTGCCGTGTTCCTGGTCTTGTGGCTCGTGTTGACGCGCGGGCGTGGAGGGCGGCGGCTGAGGCTGCTGGGGGCCGTGGCTTGCCTGGCCGTGGCCGTGCTCGCAGCGGGGTGGTTCATGGGCAGGGCGCTGTCGCTGCGGGACCTCAGCATGGTGGCGGGCTCCCCGTATCTCGCTGCGCTGCTTGTGCCCGTGGGGGCTGCGGTGTTGGTGGCCGGCGCCATGCTGGGCCTGCGTCCCCTGGGGTTCGGGCGGCGCGCAGGGACGCCGGATTCGCCGTTCTTCCTCAAATGCCTTCAGCGCGAGCGTGCGATGGCGCTCGAGCGCTACCACAGGGAGCGCTATGGCGGGTCACTGGAGAGCTTTCTTGGGGGTGCGACCGAGGCGATCGACAGGGCGGAGGAGGCCCCCGAGGGGGCGCGCAAGGCGGCCGATAGGCTTGCGGAGGGGCTGATCAGGCGCTTTGCCCCCTCGGGCCGCGGGCAAGACCGGCACCTCGAGCGCTACATTGCGCTCAGCGAGGCCGAGTTTGAGTACCACCGCTTCGATGGGGGCGCGGGCGGCCGCAGCTCCTCTCTCGCCGCTGCGGACGCAAGCGACCTGATTGCCTCCGTGTACCAGGAGGCCAGCGTCGAGAGTGAGGCGCTCAAGAACAACCTCGAGCTCTTCTGCAGGCCAACGGGCGGCCTCCAGGTGGCGATCGAGAGGCAGCGCGAGAGGGCCGCGAGGCACGTGCGCCACGCCATCGAGTGCCGGGAGGCCTTCCTGGGCCTCGCGGGAGGCCAGGAGGCCATGGCCAAGGCCAACGCTGCGCTCGCCCTCATGCAGGACGGGGCGAGGCCGCTCGACGAACGGCTCGCCGCGTCCCGCCTCCTGTGCTCGTACGCGCAGAAGCAGGGGCTGGAGGCCGACCCCTATGCCCCCGCTGGCGACGTGCAGAACCTCTGCCGGGTTCATTGGAGTTCGTTCGAGCGGGTGTGGCACCTGGCCGGGACGGCCGGCAGCGCCCGAGCATTGCAGGATGGCCAGGGCCAGCTCGAGGCGGCGGTGGCGAGCTACCTGGGCTACCTCCTCACGCTCCAGCCCACGCTGGACGTGGTGCGGTTTGCGGAGGAGACCTTCCACAGGTTCACCCGAATCAGCCACAGCGTCAGCTTGCCGGAGCGGCTGAAACGCTTGACGGGCGATGTGCGGCTGCGGGCCGCGCGAGGGCTGAACGGCATCGGCGTTGCCGACGCCAATTCCGTTCGCCGGATCAACGAGCTGTACGCGCAGAAGTGCTACCAGTGGTGGACCCTCTACGCCTTGCTGCTTCTCAACAAGGCGTATTGTCCATAGGCGAGCGCCGCCCTGGCGGTGAGGGGGGCGCAGTAACGGATTTGTGCGGCTGGGCACACTAGAAACCAAACCAAGCCTGCCGAGGAGCAAGTCTCATGCCGAACCCGTACGACAGCCTCAGGAGGCAGGTGCAGCAGGGCATCGGCCTGCCGGTCCGCGACGACCCCATCCCGACGATCCAGGCTGGCGAGCACCGGGGGGAACGCCCCAACGCCTTCGTGCGCCTCCGCGTGCTCCTGTTCGTCGCCCTCGTCATCGCGGTGCTCGTGGCGACTGCGATTGGCGAGCGCGGCGTGGCCGGGCGCGTAGCCGACCACCGGGTCCCGGGGCCTCGACACGACGAGGCCCTTCTGGCCGACATGGCGGCCAGCGAGCCGGACGACGAGGCCAACGCGCTCCTCTACGTCGCCACCAAAGGCGCCGGCGTCCACCGCTACCAGCCGAAGTCCACGTTCTGGGACCGCCTTCCGCCAGACCGCCTGCTGACGGACAACGTGGTGGGCATCGAGATTGAGGGCGGCCTCATCACATACGTGTGCCAGCAGGGGGCCGACGGCCCACGCGGCATCGTGTTCTCGAACGCCGCGCGAGAACTCAAGGACATGGTGTTCTGGAAGAAGCCGTTCCTCGGCCTGAGTTCCTTCCCCGCAGCCACGGACCAGAGCGTAGCCTGTGCGGAATGGCTCCCGGGCGGAGATAGCCCCGGCCTCGTGCTCGTGGGCACGGAGAGGGGCGGCATCGGGCGCTATTGCCCGGCCACGCGACACTGGCTCGACCCCATCGTGTTCGACCCCCCGGTAGCCGTGCGCGACATCCTGCGCGACCCCTCCACCGGCGCCTGCCTGGTGGCCACCAGCGCCGGCATTGCCATCCTGCCTGCCGCTGGCGCCGTGGCAGTCAAGCCACCCGACCCAAAGGCATTTGCCGACAGGACGCTCACCGCAAAGAAGGGCCTTCTGTCGGATGACATTCGGCGGCTCGCGCGCCGCGGCAGCGAGGTGTGGTACATCACGATGGCGGGCGGGCTGGGGCGGTTCACGCTGGGCGCGAACGGGACGGCCGGCGGATTCGTCACCCTGGTCGGCGAGGGCGGCCTGCCAGAGCTCGACCTGCCGAACATCAAGTTCGTGTCGGTGGACCAGCCCAACAAGCGAATCTGGGTGGCCTACGACCGCAAGGACCAGGGCAACATTGGCCTCTATCGGCACGACACGCACGACTGGATCGGCTTGGCGGACAGGAGCCTGCCCAACACCGAGATACTCTGGTTCCAGGCCGATCTCTTCCGCCAGGCCGGCGCGGGGGCAGTGCTCCTCGTCGGCTCCCGGCGTGGCGTCTCCTCGGTCCGCGAGGCCACCGACGGCCGCTCACTCGTCCTGGGCAACCACGGACCCGACGAGGCCGCCCACGAGGTCCACTCCACCCCAGGGGCCGTCTGGGCGCACTTGGAGAAGGCTGAGGGCGCGGCCAAGCAGGTCAGGCTCGCACTCGTCGAGCGCGCCAAGGCAGACCCCGCCGACACTAAGCCGTGGACGTGGACGCGGAACTTCTTCGGCCCGCTCACCTACCCAGGGCTTAAGGACGCGAGCTTCCTGAGCGCTCTGAGGTGGAAGGACCGCACCCTCGTCGGCACCCGGGGTCTGGGCATTGGCGAGTACCACCCCGACTCCCGCGAGTTCGTGCGGCTCTGGGGCCAGCGGGCCGGTCCCGGCGACCGAGGTCTGCGCCACGACACCGCCCTCGCGCTCGTCCCCTGGGGCGATGAGAGGGTGGGCATCGTGACCGGGGACGAGGCGCTCGACGTGCTGGCCGTGGCCGACGGGCAGGTGACGCAGGTGCTGCGGCCTGAGGGCCTGACGGCCGACCCCAGCCAGCTGACCGGGGCGGCGGCGCAGCGCGACACGCTCCTCCTGGCTGGGAGCAAGGCACTCGTGCGCTACTCCCAGCGCGACCACGCCTGGCAAAGCCTGGTGCAGGAGCCAGAACTCACCGACCCCAACGGGCAGCTCGAGCTGTTCTTCGGCGCCGGCCAGCTGTGGGCCGCCGCCGCAGGCAAGCTCTATCAGGGCACGTTCCAGGACAACAAGGTCCTCTGGCGCGACGCCGGCCGCACCATCCGCCACCGCAGGCATTGGCAGGACGAGAGCGCCCTGGTCATCCTCGACGCCGAGGGAGCGGTGCACGCCTACAGCAAGGCCCAGGGCCAGTGGCTGCCCATCGTGGCCCCGACCCGATGGACGGACAAAGGTGTCGGCCAGTGGACCGTGGCGGCGACGACTGGGGACAAGCTGCTCGTCGGCCCGATGGACGGCGCGCTGGCCGAATACTCGCTGGCCACGCACGGCTGGACGCAAATCCCCCTGCCGCCGGGCTGCGCCCTCCCACTCCGCAGGCTGGCGCTCACCGCCCAGCACCGCTGGCTGCTCGACGGCAAAGGCAACCTCTACGCCCAGCCAGCACAGCCCAACGCCGCGTGGACGCCTGACCCCGTGGCGCAGGGCATAGAGCGGGACAACGATCTGTCGTGCGACGGGGATACCGTCTGCTTCCTCCAGCGCGGCAGCGGCTGCGTGGGCGGAGTGGAGCCCAGGAAGGCCCTGAGAGCCGGCGCCGTGGTCGGGAATCCCATCGAGGGCGCGGGAGCCGTTACCACGGCGACCGGGTTCCAGGGGGACATCTTCGTGGCCGCGGGCGGCCGCGTGGCTCGCTATGCGATCGCCGGGCACGACTGGGCGACATTTCCCGCCAACCAGGTCAGCGGCGTAGTCCAGTTCGCCCACACCCAGCAATTCCTCTATGCGCGGTCGGCGGATGGCCAGGTGCGCCGGTTCCCCGCGGCGGCGGGCGGCGCCCAATGGGAGGCCGTCACGGGCGGCCGGCCGGCGCTCGAAGCCGCGGACATGGCCGGGGCGGGCGACACCGAGGTCTACCTCAAGCTGAAGGACGGCGAGGTCGTCTCCATCGCCGACAACGCCAACGGCCAGGCCCAGACGCAGGTCGCGGCCACGCGGCTCGGCGCCCAGGTCAAGGGCAACGTCGCCGCCGCCATCGAGCACGGCCCGTCGCTCATCGTCGGCACCGACGGCCAGGGCGTCTGGGCCTACCAGGCCGACCCCCAGGGGGTCCGTCGCTGGGCACAGGCCGCCTCGGGGCACGCGCCCGCCGCAGCGTGGGCGGTGACGGGCCTCCTGGCCCCCAGCGGCCCCAACGACACCTGGCTGGGTGTCGTCACGCCGGACGGAGTCCAGGTCCTCAGCCTCCAGAAGGGGCAGTGGGACTACGCGCGGACGGCTTTCCAGGGCATCGGCGGGTTGGAGGCCCGGCGGGCAGGCCCAGACCTCTACGCCACCTACGAGCCGGCGAAGGGCCAGGGCCGCCGCCTCGAACGCGAGCCCATTGCTGGCAACGGGCGGACAGTGCTCGTGGGCGACCGGCTGCCTGCCCCAGTGGGCGACACCCGCGCCGTCGCCATCCTCCCAGGCGGCGACATGGTGTTCCGAGCCGACAGGGATGGCCCCGTCGGGCGCTACGCCAGGCCCCAGGGCTCATGGGCGGCCGAGCAGGGGCTCTCCCACGTTCGCTCCTTCCCCGAGAGCCTCCAGCGCCTCTGGGCATGGTCCCCCAGGAACAAGAGCCTGCACCGCTACGACGCCGCGGCGGGCAAGTGGTTGGCGGAGGGGATGGATGATGGCAAAGTGGCCCAGGTGGCCTGGGACGCCGATGGCCTGCTGCTGCGCGACGCCGATGGCGCCATCCACTACCGCACCGCGGTCGGCCAGCCCGACGAACTGGTGCTTCCCGCGCCGCGGCCTATCTTCAAGGCGGCGCCCGACAAGTTCACCGCAGTGGCCGAGTTCGATGGCAGGCTCTTCGTGGCCGTGCCCGGCGAGCCGCTTCAGGAGTACTCGCTTGGGGCACACGCCTGGAAGGCCCACCCCGACCTGGCGGATGTCGTGGACCTCGCCTTCGCCGCGAAGTCGCCCCTCTTCGCGCTCACCAAGGCCGGCCAGGTGCACCAGATGCCGCCTGGGGGAAACGGGTTCGCGGCTGTGGCCGTGCCCGACCAGCGGCTTGTCGCGCAGCTCGCCGTGGCAGGCGGAACCGTCGTGGGGCGGTGCCGCAACGGCGACGTCGTGGGGCTGTTCCCCGGGGCTGCGCCCACGATGCTCCTCGCCCAGGGCGGCGTCCCAGGCAAGGGGCCGTTCGAGGTCACCGCGGCGGCCGAGGCCGTGGGAAAGCTCTTCCTAGGCCTCCACTCCGCCGGCGGCGAGCACCTTGCGGTCTTCGACCCGGCGACCCTGAAGTGGAGTTCCGTGCCCGCCACCGGCGAGGTCCGCCGAATCCTCTGCGTCCAGAACCCCAAGAACCCGAAGCAGTCGGATGTCTGGATCTGCGAGGGGAAAGCGGGTGACAAGGCCATGCGGCTCCGTCGCGTGGGCCTGGGCGCTGCGGAGCCAACCCTCGGCGATCCCTTGGAGCCAATCCTGGACGTGGCCGAACACAAGGGCGACGTTTTCGTCATCACCGAGAAGAACTACCTGAGGCAGCTCAATCCCGCAGGTAATGGCCTCGATCCGGTGGATGGTATTGGCGACAGAGCGCTGCCGGAGGATCCGAAGGCGCCTGGTGCGCGCCCCGCGGTCACCACCCGCTTCGCGGACGAAGGCATTCTCGCTGTCCTGCTCGAAAACGGTGCTCTCTTCCACTATGACGTCGAGAAGACTGGCTGGTATGATGCAACGCCAAACCCGAAGGCCGAGCGAAAGGTCACCCCGCAGCTCATCGTTGTTTCCGACGTGAAGAACCACTGCGCCTTCCTGGCGGCCGATGGCCAGTTCTACGAATACGAACGTGAGAAGAAGGCGTGGACGCCGATCATGCGCAAGGACCCGGAAGGCAGGACGATCCTTGAGAACCCCAAGGCAACGGCGCCAGCCAGACGCATGTGGGACATCGGCCGCGACGCGAAAGGCCCCACCTACAAGGCAAGTGTCCGGGATGGAGGCGAGCAGTTCGAACTCGAGTTCAACCGCAACAACGATGGGCGGTTGGATTTCGATCGTTTCGTCGCTGTGGCGGCGGACGGCGATGCCATCTGGCTGAAGGCGGAGAAGGAAAGGGGCGTGTGGGAGTTCTCCCGGAAGGAGAAGGACGGCGATCTGGCAAGGCGCCGGTTCGTCGCCAACCCGCGGGCGGGGCTATTCGACGAGGGCAAACTGGAGTTCACTGGGCAGGAGTTCGCTCTCACACGCGGGGATGGCCACTGGACGCTGCGTGGCGGAAAGGACAGAGCCTACCTGAGGTGGAACCGCCTAGGCGCGGATGACGGTTCGCGCAGCACTAAGCCCCACGAGCGGAACCCCGAGGGCCTCGGCTTCGCCCAACTGAACGCCAGCGACCTTGCGGCCGCGGGCGGCCAGCTCTACGCCAGGACACCGGGTGGCGACACCGTGGCCTTCACGATCAAGGACGGCACGCTCTCCCTCGACGGGCGTGTCACCGCACAGAACCAGGCACAGGCCGACGCGGCCTTCAAGGCCGCCGCCTCCCTCGAGCGGTACAACCCACTCCTCGAGCACTGGGCCGTGAAGCAGGAGGGCGGCGATGGCAAGGCCCAGCTCTGCCTGAAGCTGGCGGGCAAGGAGCCGAAGTCCGTGTCGTTCACGCAGAGCGGCTTCGGCTTCGACCAGGCGGTGGCGATGGAGCTCGCGCCCAATGCCCTGGTCTTTTACACCGTGGACGGCAAGGCCGAGCTCGAGCGGAAGGGCCAGGACCACGTGCTCAAGGACCTCGCCACGGAGTTCGCCAAACCCGACATTGCTGCGCCCGCCGAAATCGCCCGCGAGGGCGACGCAGCGCTCTACCTGTACCGCGAGGATGACAAGGGGGACGTCGCCGACGCGCGCCGGCATGCCGGTCAGGCCTGGCCGAAGGCCGCCGCCGCTGAGGTCGCCAGGGTCCTGGAACAGCTCCGCCGAACCCTCGTGACCGCCCACGGCTGGAAGTGGATGTCTGACGACAAGGTCGTCCTCAATCTGCGTGCTCTCAACGGCGGGCGGGAGACCAAGGTGGCCTTCGACAGGGAGGCCGGGCGCTTCACCCACGACGTCGTGCTCGCCATCGAGGCATCGGGCGCCGAGCTGCACGCGCTCACGGCCGCCGGCCTGGCCATGTACGGCCAGGGCGGCATCTCGGAACTCAGGCCGCCCGCCAGCGACAAGTTGGCCGCCGATGCCATGCTCTGGGTGGGGCCGAAGGACAAGAGGCTCTTTGCGCGCCTGGCTCCGCAGGAGGTCCTCGAGCGCGTCCAGGGCAAGTGGGGGAACGCCTCGCAGGACCAGGCCGCCGCATCGCTCAAGGACCGCCAGGAGTGGATGCTCTGGGGCGAACCCTGGCGCGTGTCGCGGGCAAACCCCCTCGACATGTGGACACCCCTCGTGCCCCAGGCGAAGGACTTCCACAAGGTCACTATCAAGCCGGGCGAGGCATTCGACTTCGAGGACGTGCGGGACCTCCAGTCACTGCCCGGCGAACTCCACCTCGCCACGCGCTTCGGCCTCGTCTCCATTGACTCCACGAATCACCAGCCGACGGACGTGCGTCCGGCGCAGGGGCTTGGCGACGACTCGATGGCAAGGGACCAGGGCACGGTGTTCGCCCGCATCCTGCCTGGCGAGGTGCTTCAGCGCAAGGCCCAGGCCGGGGCGTGGCAGCCCGGCGCTAGTGAGGCGGCCTTCGCCCGCGCCCAGAGCGTGCTCTTCGACGACGCGCTCTGGTCGGTCGAGCTGCGCGCCCAGGCCGTGACCTTCCTCTTCCGTTACCACGGCGCCGAGAAGAAAGAAGAAGTGCAGATCGCCCAGGGCCGCTTCGCCTTCGACCGTGTGTCGGGGCTGGTTCACCAGGGGGCCAGCGCTTGGTTCATCGGCCCGCTGGGCCTCATCCGCCGCGACCTCACCGACCCCAAGATCGTCGAAAGGCTCAATCTGCCCGTCGAGGAGGCCACTTCCTCCTTCTGCCGCCTGACGCTCCAGAGGGAGCCCGAGTGCTTCCTCCGCACCGCGCGGACCACTTACAGGCTCAAGGACAACGCCTGGCAGCCCGTGGGAGAGCAGGAGGCCCGGGACGTCGAGAGCCTCGCGAAGCTCCAGGTGGCCAGGGGGCCGATGTGGAACGCCGAGCGCGGCGACCGCGGCGGGGTGCTTGTGGCGCTCGCCCTTGGCGCCGACCCCTACAAGCCCGTGAAGTTCAGCGCTGCGGAGGGGAAGTTCACCTTCGACGTGTTGAACGACGTGTGCGCGGACCGGCCGGGCGAGGGCGGAGACGACGCGCAGTTGCGCATCCTCGTCGCCACCGACGGCGGGGTAGCGAGCTACGACCTGAATCCCCAGATGACCAAGCTCTTCTGCCTGCTCAGCCACGACGGCATCGGGCCGGAACCCGTGGACCGCATCGTGGATGGCCACGGGCGCACCGTCCTCGGGCTTCCCAACGTCCGCATCCTCGCCCGCGTGCCAGGCAAGCCGGCCCACTACAGGCTCGAAGGGCAGCGGTGGGTGCCGCTCGAACGCGACGCCGCGGCCGTCTTCCGGCAAGTCGAGGACCTGCTCACCTGCGACGAGAAGGGCTGGACCGCCCGCGTGTCACGCGACGCTGACCGACCGGTCGCGCTCGAATGGAAGTTCACGCCCGTCTACATCGTCCCCAGCGGCCAGCCCAACACCTGGCGCTTCGCCCACGACATGCTCCGCTTCGCCGCGCGCAGCGCCGACACCCTTTGGCTCGCCACGCGCGGCGGCGTCGTCGCCTACCCGCTCGCCGCCGGCGAGGGCGGCGCCTCGGAGCCCGACCTGATGTCGCCGACCGTCTATCGCGACGGCTTCGTGAGCGACGCCGAGATCGCCGCGGCCCAGAAGCCCGGCGCCAAAGACCCCCCGAAAGGAAGCTCTGTCCTCTACCACGACGACGGTGCAAAGGCTCTCCTCGCCAGGGCCGCTGCGTCCAAGAGCCTGTTCAGGATCGCCGACGGGCAGGCCACAGCCGCGACCGAGGCCGACGCAGCACGCTTCCGCGAACTCGCCACCGTCCTCTCTTCGGCCTTCTGGACGTGGCGGAAGGAAGGCGAAGAGCCCGTGGCCATCACCTTCGCCAAGCCCGATGTGCCTGAGAACTACCAACGCATCATCGAGGGCAAGCTCCACTTCGCCAGGGTGGAGTACCTGCCGGCCCGCAAGCCCCACGAGGCCACCATGGCGGCCTATCGCGGCAGCCTGTACGCGGCCACCCGCGGTGGCGTTGTGAAGTGCGCCGCCGATGCCTCCGACATCCAGAGGCTCTACGCCCAGTGCCATTCGCGGCCCGCCGATGCCCCGAAGGCGGAGCCGATGCTCGACGTGTCCGCCCTACACCACGACCCAGCGGCCGACAAGCTCTATGCCAGGACCCAAGGTGGGACCGTCGCCGAACTCGACCCCGAGGCCGACCGTTGGACCGTGGCCGCCCTCGACCCCTTCGCAGGCGAGCGCGTCATTGACAAGGACCAGTTGCTCGAGTGGCGGCGCCTCGCCGACGGACGCCTCGCCCTCGCCTTCTCCAAGGACGACAAGGGCGAGAGCCGCAGCGACCTGAAGGACCCCGCTACCTATCCCTTCTTCACCGATGGCCGCTTCTCCTTCGACCCCGTCACCGCGTTCGACGTCGCCGGCGAGCGCCTCTGGCTCGCGGGGCCGGGTGGCATCCGCGACGCGGGCATGGAGCCCGGCGCCCCGGACTACGTGTTCATTGATGCCTTCCGGCGCCCGGAGGCCGTCGCCGCGCGCTCCCTGCCCGAGGCCACGGAAGTCGTGGCCCCAACAACCAACGGCGCCGCTGAAGTCCTGGCCAGGACTGCCGCTGGCGCGCCCTACCGCCTGGCCGACGGCAAGTTCACCGCGGTGACAGACCAGGACAGGGCAGCGGTCGACGCTGCCTTCGAGCAGGCCTACACGAAGGTTCCGTCTGACTCCGCGAAGATGCGGTGGGTCCAGCCCCCCAACGGCCTGTACGCCACGGTGGAGTCACTGCCCGGCCCGCTCCTCACCCTCGGCGGAAGGGGCGCCGACGCGCCGCTGTTCAGCCGCGGCCGCATCTCCCTCGACGACGTTCGCGACGCCTGCCTGACCGCCGAACACCTCATCCTCACCACCGCGGGCGGCGTGTGCCAGTACACCCTGGACAGAGCCAAGGAGAGCGTCGGCGGCCGCCTCATCTACGGCCACGCCGTGGACGCCCAGGGGCGGCGCGCGCCCCTCGCCGGCCTCGAGCGCATCGAGGCATCCGAAGGCGGCTTCGTGGCCTGGGACGAGCGGCGCCTCTGCCTCGCCAAGCCGGCCGAGCGTCCGGGCACCTTCCGCTGGCAGCCCGCGCCCCCGGGAACGCCGAACCCGACCCAACGCCGAGTGCTGGCCGACAAGCTGGGCGTCTGGACCATCGAACACGGCAAGCCCGCCACGCCAGGCGGAGCCACGCAGATCACCTTCGCCGAGCGAGGCACACGCGCCGTCAGCTCCCACAAGCTCAGCGAGTTCCCCATCGCAGACTTGTCCACAGCCACCCAGACCCAGGACTACCTCTGGCTGCCGATGAAGCAGGGCCTCGTCTGGGTCCACAAGAAGGTGTTCAGGGAAACCATTCCCAGCAACCCGTGAAGCTGATCGCGGGCAGCTATGCCCCCGGTGGGCCGGCGAAGCGACCGAAGGCTACTGCCTTGCGCTGGGCCTGGGCAATGGGCGGCTCGTGGAGGAGCTGGCTCGGCAGTCGAAGCTGCACATCGTTGGGCTGGACCCCAATCTTGCGCCCCCTCGCGGCGCGCATGGGCGCAAGATTGAGGCCCCGGATGTGGCGGAGGGCGGGAACCACCATGCCGCGTGTTCCATAAGGCATTGATGCCGCGTGACTTAGAAACTACCTCAGAACCCACGTGGGCTGCGACGCCGCGCCGCTCGCCAGCGAGCGGCGCCGCTGCCGCGTTGCGTTTCCTCAGCGATGCGCTCCGTAGCATCGCCTGCGTCGCCGCGCCTTGCATCCGCCCCGCTGACGCCGGCAACGCAGCCCACGTGGGTTCTGAGACAGTTTCTTATGGCTCGGACGGGCCGCCCGCTTGCCAGGGAGCTCGAGTCCTGCGGGGCGATTGCATATATGTGTGTGTGGGGCGCAAGATTGCGGCCTCCTTGTGGTTCGTGGCCATACATTCATCACGCAAACTAATGTATGCCCGAAAGGGGGCCGTGATGTCAAGCCACTTGTCGTCGTAAGACGAAAGAATTCAATATGTTACGCCTCTGTCCAGGTCGGGTCGCGCCCTTATCATTTTGCCTGTAATCATTCTGCCTTCTCTCTTCTCCACCTCCCCTCACTTCCCCAGCCGCCACCCCTTCGCATCGGCCTCCAGCACCGTGTGCCCCTTGTAGCGCTCGGCGGCCTTGTGCATCTCCTCGATGCTGTCGAACCAGCCCACGATGTGCGCCGCGCTGAACGCCTCGCCCGCCTTCGTCCGCCTCCCGTGAATCTCCTCGATCATCACGATGATGCCGCCGGGGCGCTGGCTGCACCAGGCCTCGTAGACCACGCTCGGCTCGAGCGTCAGCCCCGCAAGCCAGGGGCCGTCCTTCCCCGTCGCCTTGTCCCGCAGGTGATACGCGCGGATGAAGTGCTCAGGCGTCCTATTGAGGTCGCGGCGGTAGCCGAACTTCCTATCAGGCGGGAAGGGCGTGAAGAACTCGCTGGCCGGAATCCGCACCCCCTTCGGGCCGCCGAGATAGCTCAGGTACATCTCGCTGAACGTGTCGCCCTTCTCGTGTCGGACGCAGCCGGGCACGTCGCCGCGGAGGAACATCTCGGGCGAATCGTTCACGCTCTCGACCTTGTCCATCAGCACGAAGAACCGCTCGCCCTTGGGGAACACGAGGCGCTGCGTCCAGCGCGAGCCCGCCTTGCGGCCTGGGGCCGCGTACTCGTAGCGATACGTCGTCGTCACCGCACAAAAGTCCTTGCCGCGAATCACCTCGGGCTGCACCGGCTTCATCCTGTGGCAAAGCTGCGGCCCCTCCACCATCCGCTTGCGATGACTGCTCCCATGCGCCATCAGCGCATAGTTCCGTTTCACGGGATCGGTCTCATTCGTGAACCAGGTATAGCGTCCCACCCCGTGCCCGTCTGGCGCGAACACCTTCTCGCTCCACGCCTCAT
>VGYV01000134.1 GCA_016872855.1 Planctomycetota bacterium | reverse complement strand
CGCATCTGCCCCCGAGAGCTACTTCGTGTTCGGCTCAGCTCGCCTTCCCGCCCCGCTGCCGGCCAAGTGTTTCCTACGCCCCGAGCCGGCGGGTCACTTCACTCTCGGTAACACTTCAGCCGACTGAAGTGGAGGTTTGGAGTGCGGCCTTTAGGCCGTATCCTGCGCCCCAGATACGGGCTAAAGCCCGCACCCCGAACTCGGCGCGCCATCCGAGGGCGACGGTTGGCTCTCCACTTCATTCGGCTGAAGTGTTACCAGTTTCGATGTGGGGACGCGTGGGTCTTGCGATGACCACTTGACTGGCGTTGACGCGCCCGTTGGTGTGACACGACCCGGTCACAACCGCATGAGCGCGCATTGAATGCGCTCAAGCGCGCTATGCCACCCGCGAACATAGCACACGACCACCGGGGGCCTGCGTACCGCGTCCAAACAGTTGGTTGTCAAGAGATTGCGAGCAGGGAAGGCGGAGACGCTCCAGCGCCATCCGGCACCGCATGGAGCCGTCAGATGCAGGAATTCCGGCAGAGGAGTATCACAAGACCGCTACAGAGAGGGTGCCGTGCGTCGTTGATGCTGGAGCCCTGAGTCGAGGCAGGATAAGTCCTTACGTCTGATCGGGGCGGCGGGACTTGAACCCGCGACCTCTTGAACCCCATTCATGGTTGCGGCGGGGACTGTCGGATTCGGGGTGGTCTGGGGGGAGGTTTTGTGAGACAGGTCTTGATGGGAGAAGGGCTTCTCCGCACAATGGGGGTAGTTTCAGCGAGGCGTGTGGCTCGGAGCACTCAGGAGTGAGGAGAAGCCGATGGTTCATTCTATGCAGCCGTTGGACGTTGTCAATGGGATGTATAGTGCTCGTGTGCGTGGGCACGGGTGTGTGGGGGCGTATCTTCGCAGTGTGAGGGTGCCGCGCTCGACAGGCTACGGGTGGGAGAAGAAGTTGCGTTGGCTGGCGGAGTTTGGGTTCGAGGAGTTGCGCCGTGTGCGGCGGGAACGGGACCAACTGGGAGCGCTGGTGTCGTTGCTGGCAGAGGCGGCTGCGGCCGGGCCTGTGTGGAGCCGGGAGTGTGAACGAGCGTTCGGTCGGGGCAGCACCCGCAAGGGCAAGACGGCGGCGGAACTGGCCGGCATCAGGCTGCCGACGACCGACTGGATCGAACTCCTCGACCTGACCGCCAAGCCACCGGCCCAGGCGAGCGCCAAAGACGCCTGACACCACCCCTTGTGTGCAGAGCATGGCTCGCCACAAGTCCTTATGTGACCACCACTTATGACTCGACTCACTCCCGGATCGCCAGATTCCGACAATCCCATCGCCGACATCATGCCCGGAAAAAGTAGAATGTCCCCTTTTCCCCTCGTTGTTCACCTGGGGGGAACTTCGCCTCGACCTTCACGGCCATGCGCTCGCGCGTGAGGGGCTCGGCCAGCGCGAGCGCGGCGCGGCGGATGAGCCACACGGCCCCCGCCGCCATGCCTGGGAGCGTCGCGAGCCGCACGAGCATGGGCAGCCGCAGCAGGTTGTCGAGCACCATCACCGTGCCGACGGCGGCCAGGAGCGCGGCGACGAAGAGGCCCGCCGCCTCGCCGAACCACACGCCGCGCTGGTGGTCCTGAAGCGACTCAAGCCGCCGCCTCAGCCGCCCCGCCGACGCGGCAATCTGCTCCTTAGGGGCCATGACATGCTCCTACAGGCCATTGCACGTGATCGCCGGAGCCAACATCGGCGCTTGTTCTCCTGGCAGGGGTCTCCCTGACGCCAAAACGAGGTCGGCAGACATGGCGCACCCCCGACTCAGGGCTTGGGGACGTCCCGCAGCGGCGCAACCTGCCGCTTGCATGACACGCCTGTCTGCGTGCGCATAAAGGTGAAGTCCCAAGTCTCGTCCCTTTCAACGGTGGGGTGGAACACAGCGATCTCGAAGCCTCCACCGAGGCGGGCAACGTAGCTGCATGAGTAGCGTCCCTTCTTGAGACGGAGCTTCTTTGTCTCGCCCGGCTTCAGCTTACCAGTCTGATCAGCCCCGCATCCCGTGATGTGCAGGCTCTCTAACTCCCCGCGTTGGGCCTTGTCGATGGTCATAACGACAGTGACCATGTCGGCGTCTTCGTCGGGCGCATCAGGAGCCTTCTCAGCGGGTTTGTCGGGCGCGCCTTTCTCCTCCTTCGGGGCCTTCTTCGGCGGGGGCTCGGGCGTCGCGAGCTTCAGGTGCTCGTTCTCGATCCACCCCGTGATCGCCTCACCTGCGCCCTTGACTGTCACCTTGACACGCCTCTCTTCGACATCGACTGTGACCAATTCGGCACCGGCCTTCAGCACGGCCAGGGTCTTCCCGCCATCTGTTACAGGGGCGGGGCCGATGGTGATCCTCACCCTGTCTCCCGGCTTGATTCCCTTCGCATTGGGCACCTTCTCCCCAGCCCTGAGTGGGCACAGCCCTTGAGCCAGGAGCAAGGCCAGGAAGGACACCCGCAGGGTGCACAGGACTGACTGTTCTGTTTTCACGGTCACCCTCCTGCGGTGATTGCCAGTGCTTCGGGTCTAGACCCTGCCGCCTTGGTCTTCAGCGCGTCGCCGACCTTGGCGGCGATTCTGCGCTCGATGGTGTCGCGGAACTGGGACCAGACGCAGATGGGGATGGTCTTCACCACCCCGTCGTCGGGGTCCTCGTAGGCGAACTCGCCCTTGCAGAGGGACAGGCGGGCGCCGTCAATCGAGTGATACTCCTCGAACGACAGGACGATCATGTCCAGCGCGTTCGTGACCTTGCAGTGCCTCGTGAGCTGGGTCTTAAGCGACTTGCCCATCATCGCCCCGCCGAGGACCCGCAGCAAGGCCAGGGCGGGGTTGCCCTTCAGGATCATGCGCCAGCGGAAGGACTTCTTGACGAGACCGAGGAACTTGCGGAACACAAGCAGGCGGCCTCGGAGGCGGCTGAAGCCCTTCGCCGCGTCGAGCCGGTCCAGGCGCGGGCCGATGGCCTCGAGGCGCTTGACGAACTCCTCGCAGAAGTCGAAGAGCGGCACCTTCATGTACGAGCTGAGCGGGCGGAAGCGGGTGCCGTCGGACCAGAGGATCGTGACCGATTCGCAGTTGGGGTGGACCTCGGCGAAGGTCATCTGCACGCCGCCGAAGAAGCGCAACGCCCGGTTGATATGGCGCGAGAAGCCCATCGGGAGGAAGGCCACCTGCTCGTCGGGGAACGCCTCCTGGATGATCTGCTCGGCGTCCTCGATGGAGGTGTGGGCCTCGACCTCGACCTCGCCCTTCTTCCAGCTCTCGGTGAGGGGGATGAGGTGGAGGCAGCGGATGAAGGAGCGGTTCTCGTGGCAGAAGTCAATGAGGCCGCGCATGTGCTGGTCGTTCACCTTGCGGGCGACGCAGCACATGATGGTCTGGGGGCGCAGGCTGTGCTTCTTGAGGTTCTTGAGGGCTTCGAGCTTCTTGGCGAGGGCGTTGGGGGCCTTGCGCAGGCGGGTGTAGATTTCGGGGTCCAAGCCGTCGCAGGCCATGAGGACGCGCACCTTGGTCTCGCACAGGCGGCGGCAGTAGTCCTCGTCGGCCAGGCGGAGGCCGTTGGTCTCGATGCCCATGTTGAGGCCCTTGGCCTGGCCCATGCGGATGATCTCGAAGAGGTCCTCGCGCATCGTCGGCTCGCCGCCGAAGAGATGCACCGACGGCTTGGGCGTCATCCTGGCCAGGCCGTCGAAGACGCGGCCGAAGTAGTCGAGGGGCGGGTGGAAGGTGAAGCCCATCGCCGGGATGTTGGCGATGCAGATCGGGCAGTTCATGTTGCAGCGGTTCGTCACGTCCACGAAGACCATCCGCGGGTGGTGCTCGGGCTGGCGGGCGCAGGTGGTGCAGCGCAGGTCGCACGTCGGCTCGACGGCGGGATCGTAGCGGAACAGGTCGCGCTTGCGCTGCCAGGCGGCGGCATGCTGGGTGATGAGGGACTCGGTGGTGCCGCAGTCGGGGCAGTCCTTGCAGAGATAGACGCTGCCCTGGCGGATCTCATGCCGGGCAGGCACGTGTTTGCGGCAGGTTTCGCAGACGGCGTGATTCGTCGGCGGCATGACACTCCTCGCTGGGCTCAGTAGGCGAAGCGCTTGTCCTTGATCGTCTTGTTCTTCGTGGCGACGAAGTCGCTGTACTCGCTTGGCGTCATCGGGCGAATGGACACATTATCGAACCAGGCCTCGCCGGGCATGTAGGCGTAGAGCTTGACGCTGATGAACTCGAACTGGTACTTCTTGGGGGCGACGATCTCCTTGGTGAACGTCTCCCACGAGGCGGGGCTGCCGCAGTTCACCTGAGCGCGGTGGCTCCGCTCCAGCCCGTCCTTCGGCTTTGCGGGGTCCATCGGGCCTTCCCAGTAGCGGCTCCGCGTGCTCTGGGGCGGGCGGTAGCACTCGGCCCAGACGCGGGCGATGGAGCCCTTGGTCCTGCAGCTAAAGGTCATCACGTAGCCCCAGGCGGGCTTGACCTTGATGAGGTGGCTCATGATGCGGACGCCCTGGTTCTCGCCTGTGGACTTGTCGAGGGTGAACTTCACGCAGTAGCCCGGGCCATTGCGGTCAAGGGAGACGCGCTCGTGGTTCTGGACGTACCAGGCGCCGCACTCCTCGCCGCTGATGAAGCCGGAGCACTTGGGGCACAGGAGGCCGCACCAGGGCTTCGCGTCGCCAAGATCCTGCCCGCAGGCGCAGATATACCTGTACCGCATCGTCCCGCCCTCGTCCTTGCCCACCTCTTTGGGCATGAAGTCGGTGAGCTTGCAGTGCCAGGCCTCGGGCAGCTTGCCGTCGCTCTTCTCGAACCCGCCGTTCTCGACGAGATTGGCGGCGGCCAGGGCCGAAGCCGCGCTGAGGAGCGGGAGGCAAAGGGCCAGCATGCGTGCCGCGTGCCGCGTGCCGCGTGCCAAGAACTGCGGCGTGGCCGGGCGCTGGGGACGCGGGACGCGGGACGCGGGACGTGTCGGTCTCATTCCAGTTGTCTCCTTCGTCGGAGGACCCACTCGGCGCTCATCAGCGCCAGAAAGGTGAAGAACACCCACCACTTGTCCCAGACCTCCTTCTTCTCGGTCCAGGTGTGCTTCTTGGTCTGGATCGTGATGTCATCCGCGATTCTGCCTGCTTCCAATCCCTCATAATACTGCCCCGCGCTCGATACTGCAAGCCTTTTCAGCAGTTCGCGATTGGGGTCAGTCTCGTTCATCTCGACCGATGTGTCGCCCACGATGAGCGACAACTCGTCGCGGCCCAGGTCGGCCCCGCCGGCCTGGGCGGAGGCGACGACCTTGAACCTGCCGCCGACGTGGGGGACGAAGCTGGCCGTGTAGCCCTCCGGCGCCCCTTCGGCGCCCTTCCTGGCCGCGCCGGGCAGCTCGATCACCTTGCCGTCAGGCGCATGGACGTGGCACACGACCCGCGCGTTCGCCACCGACTTCCCGTCCGCGTCCAGCGCCGTGATCGTCAGGTTCACAGGCTGGTTCAGCTCGTAGGAGAGGCGGTCAGCCACGAGTTGGACTGCCCGCCGCTCCTTCTGCGCCTGCTCCTCGGGCATCAGCCAGGTCACGAGCTGGCGCCAGAAGAGCGTCTGCACGTCGTCCTGCATCTGGCCCTCGGCCATGCCCAGCTTCCAGCGCCACGTGCAGTCGGTGAGCACCACGATGGCCTTGCCCCTCATGTAGTTGTGGGCGACGGCCAGGGGAAGGTCGGAGCCATCGGTCGTCTTCATCAGCACCGTGGCCCCCGGCTTCACCTCGCCCACGGCCATCAGGCTGATCAGCTCCGGGGCCTTCGCCCACGACTGCGTCACGCCCTGGAAGGCGGGGTGCGCCCGCCCCTCAGGCGTCAACTCGACCTGGAACCGCCTCTCCATATATGCTGGCAGGCGCTGGAGTTGGACCGGGAGCACGCGGGCCAGCGGGGTGCCGGCGAAGCCCTCGGTGCCGAAGCTGGCCTTCCCGCCCATCAGGAGCACGGCGCCGCCCTGCTCGACCAGGGCGGCGATGGCTTCGAGTTGCACGGGGGTGAAGAACGTGCTTGGCACGTCGCCGACGATGATGGCCTTCAGACGCTGAAGCTCGGGCACGGTCATCGTGGCGATGCGGGCGGAGTCGGCGGGGTTCGTCCCCTGTATCGTCATCTTCCCCGGCCCCATCCGAATCACGGACGTGTGCTCGACGTTCTTGTAGGCGGCCAGGACGCGGCTGAGGAACTTGAACTCCCAGCGGGGCCGCGCCTCGACGTAGAGCACCCGCGACACCGGGTCCGCCACGTACACCTGCATCGGCTTCTCGTTGTTCGCCCTATCCCCCTCCGACGGATCGGGCGGGACACGGACCGTGTAGACGAATTGCCCGGGGCTGGTGGGCTTGAGCTTCATCGTCACCTGCCGCTCCGGGCGGTCGGGGCTGAGCGAGACGGCCGATTGCGTAATGACTGTGCCGTCGAGCACCAGCTCCACCTGCGCCTGGCGCGCCCCGAAGCCCTTCATCCCCACCGTCACCGTCACGTCCGCGGTGTGCCCGACCACGATACGCTTGTCGTGCGACACGCTGACGATGGCCAAGTCGCTCTCTTTCTCCTTGACTACCTTGGGCTTAGGGCGGCCGAAGGCGACGGTGAAGATGGGCTTCTCAAGCTCCTTGGCCGCCGTCAGGGGGTCGCTGCCCGTGTTGTCGCGCCCGTCGGTGAACATCACGACGCCCGCGATCTCCTCGCCCCGCAATTCGTCCCTCACTTGGGAGATGGCGAGGCCCAGGCTCGTGCCCGTGCCCCCGGCCTTCTCAAGGGTGTCGAGGGCCTCCGGCTTGAGCCGCGTGAGGCCGGTGGCGAACTCGAAGAGGTCGAGCTTCGCCTTACCTCTCAGTTTCTCAAGGAGTTGCGACGACCGCAGGGCGTCCAACGCCTCCCGCAGCCGCGGCTTGTCGCGCCCGGCGTCCACCACGCTCATGCTCCCCGACGTGTCGAGGAGGATGGCCACGTGGGGCTTCACCTCCTCGCTCCTTGTGCGTATAAGGCTAGGCTGCAAAAGGAGATACACCAGCATGGCGAGCGACCCGGCCCGCAGCGCGATGATGGCCGCCGAGGCGACCGTGAGGGGGAACAGCTCGCGCCACACAAGGGCCAGCGAGCCGGTGAGCACCATGAGGACGCCCACTACGATGAGCCAGGTGAGGGCGGGGGACCAGGGGTACTCAAACGACCAGTGCACTGTGTGCTCTCCAGCCGCGAGCGTCGAGCCACGAGCTTCGAGCTTCGGAGGCTCGCGGCTCGTGGCTCGCCGCTCGCAGCTTCTTCACAGCACAGGATGTTGCGGCGTCTCCCTCTGGCGCAGCAGGGCCGGCCAGTTCGGCGGCTCCACCGCGTCGTCCTTCAGTATGTCAGCGCCGAAGAAGCCGCCAACGAGGTCGGCGAACTCGACGATGTTGAAGCCGAGGCGGACGTTTACGAGCCAGCACAGCCAGAGGCCGATGGTGAACTTCTCGGCCCGCATGGTCCCCTCGCATGGCTTGACGGAAGCGTCGTATTCACGGGCACTTACGAAGATGCCCTTGTGCTCGATCATTGGCGGGGCGCCGGCCCACTCGGTGCCGCGGGAGAAGGGGGCGCCCTGGCCCCGCTCGATCTCGGAGCCGGCGGCGGTGTAGCGCCCGTGCCAGCCGAGGGCGAAAATCGTCTGGTTGTCGCCCCCGCCGAGGACGAAGTAGTCGGTGATCTTCAGGCGAATGTAGGGCACCGGGCCGGCGAAGCCCGTGCTGGCATCCCAGCAATCGCCGAAATCCAGAAGTCGTTTGCCCCAATAGGTTTGCGTTGGGTTTGCGCACCCCGCGGCAAGGAGACAAAGAGGGAGCATGACGCGTGACGCGTGACGCGTGAGCAGAAACCGGATGCTCATTGTCGCGGCTCCTTGCGTTGCCATGAGTCGTCCTTGAGGAGGTCGTAGCCGGAGAGACCGACAAGTGCATCGGCTAACTCGACAAGGTTGAACTCCAAACGGAAAGCGACCAAGATTGTGGCGGACAGGCCCAGCCAACTGCGCTCGGCGACCAGGCTGCCCGGGCCGGGCTTCGCCGCGTCGTAGCTGCGCCGCGTCTTCACCAGCCAGTCGGTGTGAACCGTCGTGCCAGCGACCTCTTCGTGGTTGCGGTAGATGGGCAGGCCGGCTTGAACGGCGACGGCGGAGCCAGCCCGGCGATAGCGCCCGCGCCAGCCGGTGGTCACCGGCTGGGCGTAGCCGTTGCCGAACACGAAGTAGTCGGTGAGCTTGAAGCGCATGTACAGGTTCGGCAGGGCGAGGGCGCGGGACCTCGGCTTGGCGTTCTCGACGCGGATGGGCGTGCCGCCGGCGTCCTCCATGGTGTAGCCCATCGCCTTGGGGAACAGGAAGGGCGCGGCGGGCCAGCCCAGCCCCACCTCGGCCTCGACGCAATCCGCCAGGTCCGCCCCGCGACGTGCGAAGTACTTGCCCACGGGTGTCGAACAGCCCGCGAGGGCGGCGCAGGCCAGCAGCATGGCAAGGCCGCATCTCGAAAAGGCCCACCTGCTCATGTCTTCGTCTCTCCTTTCGGAGGCTCCTTCGGGGTTTCCTTTGGCTCCGACGGCCAGTCGTCGTCCCCCCACATGTCCCATCCGAACCAGCCGACCACGAAGTCGGCGAGTTCCGCCGGGTTGAATCCCAGCCGCGCATGGAACAGCGCGGCCAGTGACACGCCGAACCAGAACTGCTCCGCAATCCGTCCCCCCGGCCCTGGCTTCCGGAAGTACTTACGGGAGGTGAAGCATGGCCCCCGCGTGTCCACGATGTAGTCCGGCGGGAACGCCGCCGAGAAGCTCGCCTCCACCTCCGCGTTCCGCCCAAATGGGAACCCGTACACGCCCTCCGAGATTGGCGGGACGTAGCGGCCGCGCCACCCAACCAGCGGGCCGCACAGGGCGGCCCCGCAGCCGATCACAGCATAGTCGGTCGCCTTGACCCGCGCATAGGCCCCCAACCCCAGGCCAGCACTGGCTTCGACGCAGTCGGCCAGATCGGCCCCTCGCCGCGCGAAGTACTTGCCAGCGGGCGCCGAGCAGCCCACCACGGCACAAACGGATAGGGCCGTGACGAGTCGAGACGCAACGCGGGCACTCATCGGTCACTCCTCCCTCACGTTCGAAGTGCAAAGAGGAGCGGGCAGAACCCTGTCATTCCGAGCGGAGCGCAGCGAAGTCGAGGAATCTCTCTTGCCCCGTGCCTGGGAGAAGAGAGATGCCTCGGCAAGCTCGGCATGACCGAAGCCGCAGGGCGCCTTGTCGCGCCGTTTGCCACGCGACGGAATCACTGTGAGACCCCCGGGTTGCGGCGGCGGAGGACCTCGAAGAGGGGAAGCTTGAGGCCGCCGGGCTTGCCCGCGCGGCTCACCAGGTTGCCGAAGAGCGATTCGACGACGAAGACGAGGAGCGCGAGCTTGAAGATGAGGGGCCAGTAGTCCTGCCCCTCGCGGGACTTCTTGACCTCCTCGACGACGTCGCGCTTGGGGCCTTCGACGAACTTGAGGAGGCCCGAGGGCGCCGCCGCCGCTATCTTCTCGGGGTCCTCCATCGTGATGATCGACTCCTGAACGTTCAGGTTTGCGCCAAACCCGCCGCTGTGGGTGAACGCCGGGTCGGCCTTGACCTGGTAGAGGCCCGGCACGTCGGTGTTCTTGAACACCCCCTCGGCGTAGCCCTCCTTGACCGCGACGGGGACGCCGATGGCTGTGCCGCCCGGTGGGGTGACGGTGATCCGCTCCTTGTAGTGCGTGGCCAGGGCCTGGAACTTCACCTCCTCCTTGAGCTTGAAGGAGCTGCCGCGCACGTCGGCGCCCGAGAGGTAGTAGATGGCGTTGTGGACCCAGGGGAGGTAGGCTCGGCGGAGGGGGAAGTTGCCCCAATCGCTGTCGGCCGCGCTGGTGAAGAGAAGCACCTTGCCCTTGCCGCCCGGCCCCTGCCCCTCGACGAGGGCGGGCTGGCCGTTGGTGAAGCTCTGGAGGACGGCCGCGCCGGGCTTGAGGCTCGCCCGGTCGGTGCCCCAGCAGAGCCAGAAGCGGGCCGCGCGCAGGTCGAGTTTGGTCTTGAAGAGGGGGTGGCCCTCGCGGGTCTCGCCGAACTCGAAGGTCTGCTTCTTCGTGGCGTCGCCCACGGGCTGGGTGAGGGTGGTGGGGAGGAAGCTCCACTGCGGGGAGTTGTATTCCTGGGCGTTGGCCTTTCCGCCGAGGAAGACCCACAGGCTGCCGCCCCCGCGGAGGAAGGCGTCGAGCCTGACGGGGTCGTCGCTGCCGAGCGAGGCCACGTTGCACAAGAGCACGATGCGATAGTCGTCGAGCTTGACGGAGGGGAGCTCGGCGATGGAGACGACGCGCGCGTCCACGGGCGGCGGGCCGTCCACGCCCGCGGCCGCGCCCCCGGGGTTCAGGGCGTTGCCCAGGTAGAAGGTCTCGGCCAGCGGCCCGATGGCCGAGGGATCGCCGTCCACCACCAGCACCTTCGACCGCTCGCCCACCTTCACGGTGAAGAAATGCTTGTCGTCGGCCGTCAGCGCGTCGTCCTGAAGGCTCAGGACGCACCGGAAGCTGCCCGCGGCGCCCAGGCGGGTGGTGAGGGTGACGGGTGTGGGCGCGCCGGGGCGGACGGCGAAGGTCTCCTGGGCGACGGGCTTGTCGTTGACGCTGAGGGTGGCGACGCCGCCCGGGGCGCCGGCTCCCACGGCCCACACCTGGGCGGTCACGCTGCACTGCTCGGGGCCTGCGCCGGCCACGGCGACCGATTCGACGAAGCAGTTGGCCGAGCCCTTCCGCCCGAAGCTGGTGACGTAGATCGTCGCCTTCGTGTCCACGTTCTTCAGATAGCCGCTCTTGAGCACTGGCTCCCAGGCCAAGGCCTGTAGGTCGGTGAGAATGTGGATCTCGAGCCGCCGCCGCTCTTTCTTGTCTGCATCTGGAATCTGGGATCTGGAATCTGGGATGCTCGCCGCCTTCGCGGCGAGCCGGATGGCCTCGCGGAGCGCGGGGTCGGCGTTGGTGCCCAGGTCGGAGAGCTTGGCCCCGCGGAGGGCGGCCCTGGCGCGCTCGTGGTCGGCCGTGAAGTCAGGCAGGAGCGGCTCGCACTGCTCGTTCATCAGCAGGAGCGCCACCTCGTCGCCGGGCTTGAGGGTGCCCAGGAGGCCGAGGGCGGCCTCCAGGGCCTGCTCGAAGCGGCTCCGCCCCTTGTCCACGTAGCCCATCGAATACGAGTTGTCGAGCACGACGACCATCGAGACCGGGGCGTCGGGCAGCACATCGGTCTGCTCCTCGAAGCGCTGCGGCTTGGCCATGCCAAACGCGATGAGGGCGATGATCGCCATCCGCATCAGCATCAGGATGATGTTCTTCAGCCGCGTCCGCCGCACCGCCTTCTTCTGGCAGGCCTTCAGGAAGCGGATGCACGGGAAATCAATGATCTTGGCCGTGGGACTCTGGAGCATGTGGATGACCACCGGCACGCTCACAGCGGCCAGGCCCCAGAGAAACCACGGAGCCAAGGGCGTTAGCCCAAACATCGCAGTCCCTCAGCCAGAAAGCCGCGAGCCGTGAGCCGCGAGCGCCGAGCTTGAGGGAGAACAAGCTCGTGGCTCGAAGCTCGCCGCTCGTGGCTGCTTCTCATCTCACCTTTTCCCTTCGGGTCAGGTACGCGCTCAGGAACGACGCGTGCGGGGTCTTGGTGTTGATCGTCACGTAGTCAATGTTGTTCTCGTAGCACGCGCGCTTGTAGTGGGCGATGAAGGCCTCGAGTTCCTTGCCATAGTCCTCCTTGAGGTCCTTGGGCGCGATGCGGATTTTCTCCCCGCTCTCCATGTCGCGGAAAGTGGCCACCTTCTCGAAGGGGAAGTTCAGCTCGTGGTCGTCGAGGACGTGCAGGACCACGACGTCGTGGCGCTTCTGCCTGAAGTGGGCCAGGCCCCTCACCACCTGCTCGGGGTCGTCCATGAGGTCGGAGATGACGATGATCAGCCCACGCCGCTTGATCAGCTCGGCCATGCCGTGGAGGGCCGCCGCCGTGTTCGTCTTCTTCTGCGGCTTGTAGCGTGCCAGGGCGTCGAGCATGGCCCGCAGGTGGCTGAGGGACGAACGGGGCGGAAAGTAGTCCTCGATCTCCTCGCCGAACAGCACCATCCCCGCGCAGTCGGCTTGCTTGATGACGACATAGGCGAGGCCGGCGGCCAGGTGGCAGGCGTAGTCGTACTTCGTCACGCCGTTCGAGCGGTAGGCCATCGAGGCCGAGGAGTCCACGAGCACGTAGGCCTTGAGGTTCGTGCTCTCCTCGTAGCGCTTGATGTAGTAGCGTTCGGTGCGGGCGTAGACTCGCCAGTCGAGGCGTTTCAGGTCGTCGCCCTTCACGTATTGGCGGTGGTCGGCGAACTCGGTGGAGAGGCCCTTGTAGGGGCTGCGGTGGGAGCCTGTCATCGCCCCCTCGACCAGCGCGCGCGAGGTGACAGAGCAGTGCTGGAGCTGGCGCAGAGCATCAGGATCAAGGAACCTCGAGCTGTCAGCTTTCGCAGTTCGCACGGTTTGCTTCGTCTCTCCGAGCGATGGCCGGACGCGTGACGCGTGATAAGAAGAGAGCGGGCCTCCTCTCCTGTCTGGTCACGCGTCACGCGTCGGCGCACACGCATTGGGCCATCTCATCGCGCCAGGGCTGCTACCGCGCCACCCTCGATGATTATAGCGCCCTGGGGCGTGAGTTTCACCAGCGTGGCGCCGTTGACCTTCTCGCCCTCGACGCGGTTGACGGCCGTCCGCGTCTTATCTTCGGCGAAGGCAATGGTCGCGGTGAGTTGCGGCCCCGCGGGGATGCCCCTGAGCAGGAACTTCTTCGGCAGCGCCTCCGTGGTGGCCAAGGCGGCCTTGAGCGAACGGCTGTCGCCCTCGATGGCGCTGCACGACAGCGTGTAGGCCTGCCGCGGCAGGTCTGGCCTGGCCTTCAGCGGGCGCGCGGCGTAGGCGAACGGCTTGCCCCAGGGGTCCACGAGCAGCTCGGGCGGCACGAGCTTGCGCTCGACGAGGGCGTCGAGCTTCTCGGGGTACTCGATCTTGTCGGTCCAGTAGCGGCGGAGCGCGGCGTCGAGCTGCACCATCTGGAGCCGTGCGAGCCAGCCGCGAGCCAGGTCGCGCGTCGCCAGGCCGAACTTGTCACCGGCCGCCGCCTTCGCCGCCCGCAGGAACGCCTCGCGTGCGGGCGCAGCCTGGTTGAGCTGGCGCAGCAGGATGATCCCCTGAAGCGCCGCGGCGAGAGGCGCGCAGGCATCGCTCTCACTGGCCGCCGCGAATGCGGCATACGCCTTCGCCGCCTCGGCCCACTTCTTCTCTGCGCCCAGGGCGCTGGCCTTCTGATGGACAGCCAGGAATGGCGCCAGGTCCTCCCCCGCGGCGGAGGAGAAAGGCAAAAGGAAAAAGGCAAAGGGCAAAAGTCGGAAGCGAGAGCGCCTTCCCCCAGGGGCATTCCGAGCGGACAGGCCAATGATCAGGCACGGACTCAGCATACCTGGCACCCGCGAAATCCCGTCGCGCGCGAGCCGAGTGGCATGACCCGATGAACTCTATCGGCTGCTATTCTACCGCGATGCGCCCTCTGCCATCAAGCCCCGCGCCGCCGCTGGGTGCATGGCGGACTTGCGCGCGTGATGGCGGCTGCCCTTGGCGGCCCTCCCGGCCGCCACGGCCTCCCCCTCTCAACCCATCCCGCGCCACCGGCCACGCCTTGCCCCCCTCCCTTCCGCCCCGCTGCCAAGCCAGCGGGCGGTCGGCTGCGGCCGTGGCGCCAATGGCTTGCGAGGGGCGGCGCGCGGAAAGAATCTCTTTGCGTCCATTCTTGGGGGGCATTGCCTTTGTACATGGTGGAGGGGGAGACTCGAAGACAGGCGGCGTGAGGGAGGTTCGAGGACACGGTACGATGGGCGAGGCCGATTGCCCCCCGCGCGCGTGTGTGTGTGGCGCAAGGGTGCGCGACTCTGGCAAACAGTGGCCGACTCTGAGCCGGAAGGGCGAGAATCGCCAAACGGCGAGGGCGCGGCTGTGAGCGACTCTGCGCGACACTGGGTTGGATGGCCGAGGATCGCCGAATGGCGATTGACAGGAGCGTGGCTACATGGCAGGATGATGGGCAAGCGGCGCTCGGGTGCGTGACGCGAGCACCGGGAGGCGGAGAGGCAAGGGCATGAGAAGGCTCATTCTGCTGGGCGGGTGGCTGTGGTGCGCGGCGGCGATGGCGGGTGAGGAGGCGAAGCCGACCGAGGGGCTGAAGCCGCCAGAGGGCGCGATTGTGCTCTTCGACGGCAAGGACGCCTCGCGGTGGGAGAGGGCAAGCGTGACCCCCGAGGGCTATCTTGAGGCCGGGGCCACCACGAAGGAGAAGTTCGGCGACTGCCAGCTCCACCTGGAGTTCAACATCCAGCCGGACCCGACGGGCAAGAAGGTGTCGGGCAACAGCGGGGTGTACATCCAGCGCCGCTATGAGATCCAGATACTGAACTCGGCGGGCGGGCCGCCGCAGAAGGGGGGCTGCGGGGCCATCTACCAGTTCAAGGCCCCCGACACGAATCAGGCGAAGCCGCCGGGCGAGTGGCAGACGTATGACATCACGTTCCGCGCGCCGCGCTGGGACGATGCGAAGAAGAAAACGGCGAACGCCCGCGTCAGCGTGGTGCACAACGGCGTGAAGGTGCATGACAACGTGGAGGTTCCGCGCAAGACGGGTGCTGGGAAGGCGGAAGGCCCCGAGCCCGGGCCGCTCTACCTTCAGCACCACGGGAACAAGGTCTTCTTCCGCAACATCTGGCTCCTGCCGCTCAAGGCCGAGGAGGTGGCGCGATGAGCAAGCGAGGACTGCGTGTGTGCCTGGTCTGGCTGGCGGCGGTGGCGGCGGGGCCGGGGTGCATGGTGCGCCTGAGCCCGGGGCCGGTGGAGCTGAAGCGCTCGACGCGGCCGCCCATCTTCCGCCTGGGGAGGATCACGGAGGAGCTGACCGGCTCGTGGGCCGAGGGGGCGCGGAAGAACGACTGGGGCGGCAAGAACATCCTGGCCGCCCTCCTCCGCCAGAGCGAGGCCGCCTCGCTGTTCAGCAGCGACCCGAGCAACCTGACGGTGGACATCCACCTGGTGTCGAACCACGAGGACGACGGCCCGCGCCTGGCCTTCCTGGCGCTGATGAGCGTGTGCACGCTGGGCATCATGCCGCTCCACTACCGCTCCGAGTGGGCCTCCGACGTCACGCTCACGTCGAGGATGTGCGACGGCTCGGTCGCGGACGAGCGGGCGCTCCAGGTGAAGGGGGTCTACGACATCTGGGCCATGCCGCTCACCATGTTCACCTTGGGCGCCGCCGCGCTGCGGGGGCCGCTGGACGGCCAGGAGGTGCGCAACCGCGTGGCGCGCAAGGGCGTGGCCGACGTGATGGCTCTGGCGGACCAGGAGTACGACCGTCTGGCCAAGCTGAAGGCGAAGAACGCCCAACTCCTCGCCAGCCAGCCCGTCATCCCGCCCACCACCCCCGGGCCGGCCATCGGCACGCTACCGGTGCCCATCTCGAAGCGCTACGCCGTTGTAATCGGCATCAGCGAGCACAAGTTCCGCGGCAAGATGGGCCTCACCGACCTGCGCTACGCGGCCCGCGACGCCCAGGCCCTCGCCGCCCACCTCCGCAGCGACCAGGGCGGCCGCTTCGACCATGTGACGCTGCTGTGCAACCAGGAGGCCACGACGCAGAACGTCAAGATCGCCCTCCGCGAGCGGCTCCGCGAGGTGCAGGAGAACGACTTCGTGGTCATCGCCTGGTCGGGCCACGGCGGCCCCGACCCGCGCGAACTCAAGCGCCTCTACCTCATCACCCACGACAGCGACCCCGAGCACATGGCCGCCACGGCCTACGCGATGGAGGAGTTCCGCGACGACCTCAACCGCCTGCGGGCCAAGAACATCCTGGTCCTGGCCGACACTTGCCACTCGGCCGGCATCACCGACCCGACGGTTGGCCTCCGCGGCCCGAAGGACAACAAGATCGTCGAGGGCCTCCGCGCCCTCGAGGGCGAGGCAAAGGGGCCGGGGGACGTGCCTCAGCTCCGCCTCATCTTC
>VGYV01000133.1 GCA_016872855.1 Planctomycetota bacterium | reverse complement strand
ATGACCATTGCACCTCTCTGTTCGCAATCCAGTGCCTCGAACTGCACATTCCTGAAAGCGAAGGGATTGGTTGTCCGACTCTTCATCGAAGCCTCGGTATCTTGCTTCTCCTTTCTTAAGGCCTCGACAGCTTGCCGGGCGTCCTCCACGCGATCGAAGAGGGCCAGGCATCTCTTCCGAAGCCGGCTGCTGGTCACGGACACCTCCTCAGCAACCCAGGAAGGTTTGGCTCCAGCCAAGTCTGTGCCACGCCCCTTACGTATCTCAACAGATACCGGGGAGGAGGACACGCGGGCAAGGAGTTCCCTGAAACCCTGGCTTCCAGCCACGGTCTTGTCCGCTGGAAACCTGCCAAGGAGCATGTCCCTCACAGTTGCCTCAGGGCCGGAGTAGATACGACCTTCCCTCATGCCGAGGCTCTCCCCGGTTGCCCCCCCGCTGAACCACAGTCTCGCGCCGCCGGCTAGGTCCTGGCTCGACTCATGGGCCTTCTGCCGCAGGAGCTTCATCAGCTCCGACTGATCGGCGGGACACTGTGCGACCACTCTGCCCCCATCGGTTTCCACAGTAGCCACGACACCCTGCTTGCCAAAGGGGTTCAAGCTAACGCACTTGTAGTAACGAGGGGGGACCTCATCCCCAAGCTCCCTCATGGCATCAACGTCAACGAACTCGAACTCGTCGCCCGCGGGCAGCTCGGCGGCCAGGCTGGCTGGCGATGCGCCGCCGCCCCCGGCCAGGAACAGAAACGCCGCGACACCGCCGGCAACCGCCACGGCGGCCAGCGCCACAAAGAGCACCACCTTGCCGCCCCGACCCCCGGCCGGGCGCGGCATCATCATGGGCGGGCCCATCGGCGGCGCCCCATAGGGAGCCATGGGCGGGGCCTGTGGCCCGGCCATCGGCGGCTGCTGGTACGATGGACGCTGCGGTGGCGCCTGATACGATGGCAGCGGCGCCATCGGTGGCGTAGGACGGGGCGGCGCCATCGGCGGCGCCGGACGCGGCGGGGGCGGAACCGGGGCCGGCGCCGCAAAGAGCTGCGGCATCGCCTGGCCGGCCGGCACATAGGTGCGCCCGTCGCCGCACAGCGGCGTGTCGGGCCGCACCGTGCCCGCCCGCACCATCGCGGCAACCTGGTCCGCCGTGAACGGCCCCTGCACCTGCCCGTTGATGTACGCATACCAGTAGGAAGGGTAGGACATGACTGGCGCTCTCCTATCCAAGGGGTTTCGGGCATCCTGGGCGGGTTGTTCCGCGACATGGCCCACTTGCATTGCAGCCGCCCGGCGGATTATAGGCGTGTCCGGCCGACTTGTCAAGAGCACGACTTCCGGTAACACTTCAGCCGAGTGAAGTGGAGGTTTGGAGTGCGGCCTTTAGGCCGTATCCTGCGCCCCAGATACGGGCTAAAGCCCGCACTCCGAACTCGGCGCGCCATCCGAGGGCGACGGTTGGCTCTCCACTTCATTCGGCTGAAGTGTTACGACTTCCGGTATTGGCGCAGGCCCCCTGAGGCATCTTCTCGTGCCCGTCGTCGTCCTCGTCGTCGTCGATTCTCTTGGCTTCCCCCTCCTCCACCCTCGACGACGAGGACGACGACGACAACGACGACGAGCGTCAATTGTGGCGAACGCCAATATTGAGAGTCATGCCGGCTTGTCAAGGGTGCAGTAACGGATTTGCACGCCGAAGCGGGCGTTCCTGTTTGTAGTTCGGCCTTCAGGCGGTCTTCAGGGCTGCCAGGGCCGACAGAGGAACCGCGTAAACGCCGAACTACGAACGACGGCAGGCGGCGCACAAATCCGTTACTGCACCCGCTTGTCAACCCTCGCTTGAAATCGGGCCACGAATGCGCTATAATTAGTTTCTGTTGCGGAAAGCCAAGACTGCCTGAAGGCAGGGCTCCAAACAAGGAACGAACGCGTTCGGAGTCCTGGCTTCAGCCAGTCTTTGGCTTCCGAGCGCGGCGCGAGTTCGGCGAATTCGGCTTTCCGCAACAGAAACTAGTTACATGTGCTCCATTGCGCGGGGGACCCCCGAGCCGCTCAGGTGCCCCCTCCCCACCATGATGGCTCGCCCCCGCGCGTGGAGCATCCCCAATCGGGCCGCCGCGCCTTCCTTGCCGCACTTCGGATGGGAACGCCTGTGACGTCGGGACTGCTTGCGCTCCTGGTGTGCGGCGCGACGGCAGAGGCCGGGCAGTGGAGGGTCGAGAGCGACGGCGGGCGGGAGGACCTGGTGCGTCAGGTGGCCGAAGCGTTGCCGCGCGCGCAGCAGGAGTTGGAGGAGAAGCTGGGCCTGGCACTGCGGGGGCACGCCCTGGCGGTGCTCTGCTGCTCGACGGAGAGCTTTCGCCGCGCAACGCCCGGCATTGACCACCGCCACACGCTGGGCGTGGCCATGCCCGCCGACAAGGTGATCTACCTGAACTGCGTGGGGATCGAGCGAGGGTCGCTCCTGGAACCCGTCAGCATCACGGTGCGCCACGAGGTGAGCCACCTCATCGTCGGCGAGGTGATGCGGCGCGGCTATCGGCGGGTGCCGCTCTGGTTCGACGAGGGTGTGGCGGTCTGGACCTCGGGGAAGCTGCCCTTCTACGACAGGAGCGACTACCAGCGTGCCGTGGCCGCGGGCACGCTCTACCCGCTCGCCGAGCTGACCGACCAGTTCCCCCTCGGCCCCACGGAGCGGGGCATCGCTTACGAGCAGAGCGAGAGCGCCATCCGCTTCCTCGTGGAATCCCGCGGCGAGGAGGCGATTCGGACCATCCTTCAGGCCGCGGGACGCGGCGTCGAGTTCCCCGCCGCGTTCCAGCAGGCCGTGGGGATGGACCTCGCGGCCTTCGAGCGGGAGTGGCTCAAGGCCATTCGTCCCAGCGTGCCGTGGCTGAGCTGGCTCCTCCACACCGTGTCGCTCTTCGGGCTGATGAGCCTGCTGGCGCTCTACTCGTTCTGGGTCTACCGGCGGCGCCGGCGGCGCAAGTACCAGGAGTGGGAGGCGGCGGAGCGGGCCGAGATGGGCGGGGGGAACCCATGGCTGTGAGTCACCCCCGTCTCACTTGGCGGGTGCGCGCGCGGCTGATGTGGGGGAAGGCGCGGCGCTTCGGCCTGGGGCTGTTCCGCCGGGGCTACGTTCGGCGCAGCGCCGCTCGGCGCGAGGGCGAGTGCCGGCGCTGCGGCGCCTGCTGCAAACTCGGCTACCGATGCCAGTTCCTGCGCGACGTGGGCGACCTCACGGAGTGCCGCTTCCACCGCCTCCGCCCCCACAACTGCCGCCTGTTCCCGATAGACGAACGCGACCTGGCGGACCGCGACGCCGTGGCCCCCGACGTGCCCTGTGGCTACCGTTTCAACGGGCCCGAGTGAAGGACGTGTTGCCCAAACCCCATTCAGGGGATCGAGCCCGTTCGGAGTCCCGCCTTTAGGCGGATTGGGAGAGGAGAAGACCGCCTGAAGGCGGGACTCCCAACGGCTTCACCATTTGGGCAACACGCCCCAGAGATCTGACACCAGCCCACCAGAGGACAGCAATCCGTGGCCTTGAAGACGGCGAAGTTGAGCGTGTGGCAGCGCCTGAGGCTCCTGTGGGGCCGGCCGCGCCGCCTGTTCATGAACATCTTCCGGCCCGGCGTCGTGCGGGCCAGCCTGGCGCGGCGGCGCGGGGAGTGCCGCCGCTGCGGCGCCTGCTGCCAACTGGGCCTCAAGTGCCGCCACCTGAAATATGGGGCGGACGGCCTCTCCGAGTGCGTCCGCTACCAGAAGTGGCGTTCGTCGAACTGCCGGAACTTCCCGATGTCCGAGCGCGACCTCGCCGAGCGCGACCTCGTCGCGCCCGACACCCCGTGCGGCTTCCACTTCGAGCCCCGCGGGCCCAAGGCGTAGGGTGCCCTGTTGAAGAAGGACTGCCGTATAGCTGCGGGTGTTGCTTGGGCGCTGCTGTGTCTCGCCGCCTCTCCCGCCTTGTTCCAGGCAGGCGAGGTGGCCTGGCCGATGCCCGACTGGGCGAAGGCCACGCCGGGCGAGATGGGCATGGACGAGGCGAAGCTCGGCCGTGCCCGCGACTACGCGCTGGAGGGCGACGGCTCGGGCATGGTCATCCGCCACGGCCGCCTCGTCCTCCACTGGGGCGACCTGCGCCTGCGCTATGACCTGAAGTCCACCACGAAGTCCTTCGGCGCCGCCGCACTCGGCCTCGCGCTCAAGGACGGCAAGGTAAAGTCCCTCGACGACAAGGCCCGTCTCTACCACCCCACCCTGGGCGAGGGCAAGGACGCCAACGCTCAGCCCGGCTGGCTCGACAAGGTCACGCTCCGCCACCTCCTCACCCAGACCGCCGGCTTCGAGAAGCCCGGCGGCACGTGCCGGATGCTCTTCGAGCCGGGCACGAAGTGGGCCTACAGCGACAGCGGCCCCAACTGGCTCGCAGAGTGCCTCACGCTCGCCTACCTGCGGGACCTCAACGCGGTGATGTTCGAGCGCGTCTTCACCCCCATGGGCATCAAGCCGGCCGACCTGACGTGGCGCCACAATGCCTACCGGCTGCGGGAGATCAACGGCATCATGCGGCGTGAGTTCGGCGCGGGCATCTCCGCCAACGTGGATGCCATGGCCCGGTTCGGCTACTTGTTTCTCCGGCGCGGCCGATGGCAGGACCAGCAGCTCCTTCCCGAGGACTACGTGGCGGCCTGCGGCAGGTTGCCCGATGCGTTGCGTGGCGTGCCCACCGTGGAGCCGGGCCTATACGGCAAAGCGTCGAGCCACTACGGCTACCTGTGGTGGAACAACGCCGACGGGACGCTCGGGGACGTGCCGCGCGACGCCTACTGGTCGTGGGGCTTATACGATAGCCTCATCGTTGTCATCCCCAGTCTCGACCTCGTAGTGGCGCGCGCGGGCAAGTCGCTCAAGCCCACCCCCGAGCACTATGCCAAGCTCATCCCCTTCCTCGGGCCCATCGCCCAGTCGGTGAGGGAGAAGTAGCAGACCAGAGTTGCCCCCAGCCGCGGCACATCGGTTGCGGGCAGGCCCATGCTGCGGCTAGATAGCTCGCCACGATTCCCGGTCGTTCGCTCACCAAACCCCACTGGGCCTCTTGTAGCGGCAGGCGTCCCGCTTGCCCGCCAGAGCACTTCCCGCCGCTGTCCACAAGCGGGACGCTTGTGGCTACAACGACCGGGAATCGTAGCGAGCTATCTAAATGGCTTTCAGCGATTCGGCGTCGTACCGCATGACATCAAGACCGCCTGAAGGCGGGACTCCGAACGAAGATGCGGCTGTTGGGAGTCCCGCCTTTAGGCGGTCTTCCGGAGCAATGCTCCGAATCGCTGAAAGCTATCTAGGCTTGGCAAGACAGAGCACTCGCCCGTCTGTTGTGGCGATGTAGAGGCGGCCGTGCGCCGCCGCCATGCCGTCGAAGACTGGCACGCCGTCGAGCTTCAGCTCGGCCTTCTTGGCGCCGTCGGCGGCTGAGGCTGCCCAGAGCGTGGCGCCTTCGGCGCCCACGGGGCCGTAGGGGCCGCGCGAGCGGATATGGGCGCGGGCCTTCTCCACACTCGCGGCGTCGCGGCCGAGGCCGTGGACGAGGTAGCCATCGTTCGCACGCAGCGCGGCGGTGAGCGAGCCATCGCCGCAGCCGAGGTGGACGACGAGGCCGCCTCGCACCCCCGCGCCCGCCAGAATCTCCTTTGCCTGGTCCCCCTCGCCCGCCCGGGCGGAGCTCAGGGCCACCAGGCCCAACACTGACAGGCCGGCCGCGAGGCCGACCCGGAGCCGTTTCGTCGCGTTGTGCATGGAGCGCTCCCTTCTCACTTGCCCTCGATGGTGACGGGGCCGAACTCCGAAGCCACGCTGTGGATGCAGTAGCCGACATAGGCGATGGATTTCAGTGGCCGGTCGAGCACGGCCTCAACCGTCTGGCCGAGCACAGTCACCGTGACCTTCTTCGTCTCGAGGTCCACGGTCGCGGAGAGCTCGAGCACCTGGTGGACCTTCGGCTCGATGGCCCCAGTGGTGATCTTGCCGGTCAGGAGTGGCCCCTGGACAATGGAGGCCGCCTTCCCCTTGCTGCGGAGGCCGCACTTGACGAGGTTCTCGTCCTCTGGCCCATCGCCGAAGGCTAGGAAGGCGTTGGCCGGGGGCAGCGGCGTGTTGTCGTTGGGGAGCATGCGCAGTCGGAGGCGGAACGTCGCCTGCTTAGCGAGTGAGGCGGGGAGCTTGCGGAGTGCGAAGCCGACCGCTCCCGAGGGCGTCTGGAGGCGATGGCCCAGCTCGCATGCGGTGATCCGCACTTTCGCGAGGTGCTGGAAGTCGGGGTGGCTCGTTGTCTCGTCCACTTTGACGGGAGGGGTGACAGGAGCGGCGGGCCGGTGGGCCGGGGTGTCCGTGAGTTCCGCACCGGCGGTCGCGGCCAAGGCCTGGCCATCGCCGGCGAAGCAAAGCACCTTGCCGTCGAGCGTGGAGAGGAAGAGCCGTCCGTTGGCGGCCGCCATGCCGTCGAAGACGGGGGCGGAGTCGAGGCGATACGCCGCGAGCTTCTTGCCGTCGGGGGCCGACACTGCGAGGAGGAGCGCCCCTCGGGCCCCGTCCATCGCTGCCGCTTGTTCGGCGAGCTTGGCCTGGGTGGCCGCGGAGCCCAGGGTCCGTGCCCCGTCGTCCTCATCCACAACGTCAGGCGGGCCTGCGACGAAGAGCGTGCTGCCGGCGAGGACCATGGCCCGCACAACCAACGGAGCCTCCTTCGACCATTCGCACACGAAGCGCGTGAGCGGGGGCCGCGCGGGGCCTTTGCCTTTCGCGGCAGGTGGGGCAGGCTTGCCGTCCGGGCGCGCGGGGTCAATCACCTTGGCGCCCTTGGGTGCCGCGAAAAGGTGGTACTCCATTGGCGTCGTGTGGGCGAAATACTGCCATCTCCGCCCGTAGCCGTAGATGGTGGACTCGCCGACGGCGAGGATGCGGCCGGCCGGGACGAGTCGCCCGGCCATGAAGAAGTCGTGGTAGCCGCCCCCGAAGGCGCGCCCGAACACCCAGTACGAGCGGTGCCACCAGGCGTCGTCGAGGAAGCCCGTGGGCGAGAACAGATGCACGTCGTCCCCCTGCTGCTCGGAGTAGGGGATGTGCTTGATGTAGCGGCGCTGGCCGTCGAGGCCAAAGGCGAGCGAGCGCATGTACACGTTCCGCCCGTCGCACGACAACACGTCGGGCAGCGCCACAGGAAGGTTGGGCCACTTGAGGTCCGTCTGGAGGTTCTTCCCCGTGGCCGGGTGGCGGTCGTCGAGGTCGGTTTCGGAGAGGCAGGCGCCTGTCCGGGGGTCCAGGCGCAGCATCCGCAGGCCGCCGTCGAGGAACATCGAGCGCCCGGCGACGCAGTAAAGGGTGTCGTTGTGGACGAGGACGCTTCCGTGGACTGGCCAGACGCTCTCGACCTGGTCACAGGCGGTCATGCGGCGGTCGTCGGGCGCGGCGCGGAAGCGCCAGGCGAGCTGCCCGTCGGCGGCGCGGAGGCAGTAGACGTGGCCGTCGGCCGAGCCGAAGACCACGTGGCCCTGCCACACGGTGGGCGGCGAGTCCACCCGCCCGCCCGCCGTGTAGCTCCAGAGGGACTTGCCCGATGCGGCGTCGAGGGCGTGCACCGTATGGGCGTCCACGGAAGCGACCACGGCCTTGCCGTCGGCCGCGACCACGCTGCTGAGCCTTCCGCCCAGCTCGGCTTGCCAGGCGGCCTTCAGCTCGGCAGGCACGGCGGACGGCGTAGCGCCGCTCCGGGCGGGGTCGTGCCGATACGTCGGCCAGTCTTCGCCATTTCGGATTTCGGATTTCGGGTTTCGGATTTCAGAAAAGGCAGGGCCACGCTGAAGGCGCTCGGCGGAAGGGGCGGCGGCGCTGCGGCGGGCAGCGAGGGCGTTGAAGCCGTTGAGCTTCGCCTCGATGTAGCAGGCGCAGTCGTGGGGCGGCGTGTAGAGGAGCCCGTTGCAGGGCATAAGCCCGTAGAGGCAGGCGCCGCGGACCCAGTGGTGTGCGATCCAGTGCTTCGCCGCCACGTCCACGAATTCCACCCCTGTCCGCCCGGCGATGTAGTAGCGGTCGGTCGCCTTCGCGCGGTGGCAGCGGTGGTGGGGCATGTGGGGCCAGTCGTCGGCCGGGAACTCCGCCCTCACCTCGCCAGTGCGCGGGTCGCGTCCCGTCACGATGCCGGTGTGCCGCGGCACCGTGATGTCGCCCGACCACACGAGGCCGGCGAAGACCAACACGTCCTCGGGCGATTGGTATCCCGAGCGCGGGTGGTCGGCCGACCAGAGGATGCGGCCGTCCTTCGCCGACACCGCGGTCAGCTTATCCCTCGCGCCCTGGTGGGGCGTGTAGTTCTCCCCGCCCGCGAAGAGCACGACATCCTCGTAGAGCACGAGGGTGGGCGCGAAGTGGACGGGGATGGCCTTCAGGCGTGTGATGGGCGGGGAGGCCCAGAGCTCGCGGCCATCGCGGCGGTCGAGAGCGGCGATCTTCTCGCCGTCGTGGTAGCACACCCGCTGGGAGTCGGCCGCCAGGGTGAGCGGCACGACGCGCGCGGCTTTCTTCCACAGCGCCTTGCCCGTCGCGGCCTCGATGGCCAGGACGGCCCGCTGGGCCTCATCCCAGGAGCGGCGCGCCGCATCGGCCCGGACCTCTGCCACGGAGCCGTGGGCTGGCCCCGGCTTGCCCGCCTCGTTGATGAGGAGGAACAGCACGCCGTCGGAGTGGATGACCTCCTCGGTCGCCTGGGAGCCGTCGAAGGTGCGGAGGGTCTCGCCCGTCGCGGCGTCGAGCGCGCTCAGGGGGGCGTGGAGCCCGAGCGTGGCGTACACGCGGTCGCCCGCGGCCACGAGGCGTCGGGGCAGTTGCGCCGGGCCGCTCTTGAGCGGCCAGAGATGCGTGTGCCACTCCGCGATGGGCCGCTTCCACAGCAGCTTGCCGTTGAAGGCGTCCCGGGCGATGAGCGACCAGCGTCCCGGCAACATGATCGATGCCGTCGAGCCCTCGTCGAAGATGCAGAAGATACGGCCGCTGGCCGACACCATGGCGCTCGTGCTGGCCATGTGGTCGTGGTGCCGCGACCAGGCGGGAGCGCCTAACCATTGATAGTGCCGAGGTGGGCCGACCACCGTGTCGTGCGCAACCGCGTTGTTGCTTGCGTCGTGCAGGTAGTGCGTCCACTCGTCAATCTCCTTTGGCCACGGCTTCAGCGTCTTCTTCTCCCCGATGAGCGCCACGCCGCCGGGCGCAAGCACGCGCAGGATCTCTCCACTCGACACTTGCCCCTCGCCACCCGCCACCACTAGGTTCACCAGGTTGTCCACGTACGGCAACTGCTTCCCCGTCCACAGCTCTGCTGCGACGGGGCCATAGAGGCCAAGGGAGCGGATGTGGGCTCGGGCCTTCTCGACATTGGCGGGATCGGTGTCCAGGCCGTGGACGAGGTAGCGGTCATTCACCCGCAGGGCTGCCGTGAGCGCGCCGTCGCCGCAGCCGAGATGGACAATGAGGCCGCCACGGACGCCGCTGGCCGCGAGCATCTGCTTCGCCAGGGCCTCTTCCCCGGCCGCGCCCGCGCCGTGAGCCACCGCCCACGCGACAAGACCCAGCACGACGCCGCCCCAGGGACCCCGAAGAACCGCATGCCCGGATACCTGTCTCACGTTGCGTCTCCTCAGCCTGCGCGTGCATCTTGCTGCCAGACGACGGCCTGAAGCGAGTGTAGCAAGCTCGGCCAGAGCTGTCCAACGCGCCTCCGTGCGTCGGGGCAGAAAAGGGGACATTCTCCTTCGGCTTTCGACTTCGATGGCTACCTCGACTGGATGGCGAAACTCGACCACAACTTCATCCGGCTGTGGGCCTGGGAGCTGACGACGTGGGACGCTCGCGAGGGCCGCGTGGCGTGGTTCCACCCAAAGGTCCACCGCGCCGCGCCGCAGCCGTGGCCCCGCACGGGGCCAGGGGAGGCGCTCGACGGCAAGGTGACGGTGGACCTATCGGCAGCAAAGGGCGACGCGGTGGCCTACATTGCCCCCGCCACTTGAACTCCGCACGGGAATGGCGGTATAATTCGAGGTAGCCGTAGGCAATGCCCCATACTGAGTGCGCAGCCACCGAATGAAGATTACACTGCTCCCCGCCGTGGTTCTCATCGCGGCCGTCGGCAGCCAAGGGGCGCAGCCGCGGGGCGCCAACCCCTTCGAGACCGACGCAAGGCAGCCTTCCAGCAATCCGATTGACACCCACGTGTCGGCGCTGCTGCGCGAGCGCGGCATCGAGCCGGCGCGGCTCTGCTCCGACGCCGTGTTTCTCCGGCGCGTGTACCTCGATGTCATCGGCACGCTGCCCGAGCCGAGCGAGGTGCGCGCGTTCCTGAAGGACACCCGCCCCACAAAGCGCTCGGTGCTGATCAATGAGCTGCTGACGCGGGAGGAGTTCGCTGCCTACTGGTCCCTGAAGTGGTGCGACCTGTTGCGCGTCAAGGCGGAGTTCCCGATCAACCTCTGGCCCAACGCGGTCCAGGCCTACCACCGCTGGATTCGGGACGCGCTGCGGGAGAACCGGCCCCATGACAAGTTCGCCCGCGAACTGCTGACGTCGAGCGGCAGCAACTTCCGCGTGCCGCCGGTGAACTTCTACCGCGCGGTGCAGAGCCGCGAGCCGGCGGCCATCGCCGAGGCGGCGGCGCTCACCTTCATGGGCACGCGCATCGCCGCCTGGCCCGAGCCGCGGCGAGCCGGCCTGGCGGCTCTCTTCTCGCGCATCAGCTACAAGCCCACGGGGGAGTGGAAGGAGGAGATCGTCTGCCTCGACCCCAAGCCAGCCGGCCCCCTGGAGGCCCTGCTGCCCGACGGCTCGAAGGTGCGCGTGGCGGCAGGGGAGGACCCCCGGCGGGCCTTCGCCGACTGGCTCATCCGGCCCGACAACCCCTGGTTCACTCGTAACATCGTTAACCGCGTGTGGGCGTGGCTCATGGGCAGAGGCATCATTCACGAGCCCGACGACATCCGGCCCGACAACCCGCCCGTGAACCCCGGGCTCCTGGCGTTCCTGGAGAGGGAGCTGGTGAACGCCAAGTACGACCTGCG
Source organism: Planctomycetota bacterium (assembly GCA_016872855.1). Taxonomy (GTDB): domain Bacteria; phylum Planctomycetota; class PUPC01; order DSUN01; family DSUN01; genus DSUN01. The sequence goes on along the minus strand of VGYV01000133.1, from coordinate 5,048 downwards.
GCACATCTACCGGCTCATCCTCAACTCGCGCACCTACCAGCAGTCGCCGATTCCCCGCAGCACGCGCCCCGAGGCCGAGGCGCTCTTCGCGCACTACATGGTGCGGCGGCTCGACGCCGAGGTGCTGATTGACGCCTTGAGCTGGCTGGCGGGCGACGGCGAGGGCTACTCCAGCCCCATTCCCGAGCCCTTCACGTTCATCCCCGAGCGCGAGCGCACGGTGGAACTGGCCGACGGCAGCATCACCAGCCAGTTCCTCGAGATGTTCGGCCGCCCCGCGCGCGACACCGGGCTGGAGTCCGAACGTAACAACCAGCCGACCGATGCTCAGGAGCTCCACCTGCTCAACTCGACGCACGTGCAGCGCAAGCTCGAGCGCAGCGAACGGCTGCGCCGCGTGGTCAACGCTGCGAAGGGCAACGCCCGCGCGATCATCGGCGGCATCTACCTCACCATCCTGTCGCGCGAGCCGGCTCCGGCCGAAGTGGCCTCCGCCGAGGCATACTTCAACAAGGCAGGACAGCAGCGGGGCGTGGCCGACCTGGCCTGGGCACTCGTGAACTCCAAGGAATTCCTCTACAGGCACTGACGCGAAGGGCAAAGGAGAGAACGGAGCATGGGCACGCCACCAGAGAAGGGCGCTCTTTCGCGGCGCGAGGCGTTGAAGCGCACGCTCTTTGGGGCCGCCGGCGTGGCGCTGGCCGAGCGCCTGGGCACCCAAGCCCTGGCCGCGCCAAGAGCGCCGCGCGCCAAGGCCGTCATCCAAATCTGGATGTGGGGCGGCCCCTGCCACATTGACACCTTCGACCCCAAGCCCAAGGCCGGACAGGATTATTGCGGCCCCCTCAGCAAGGCCATCCCGACGAAGGTGGACGGCATCCAGTTCGGTGAACTTCTGCCCATGCTGGCCGAGCAGGCCGATAAGCTCGCCATCATCCGCAGCATGACCCACGGCAACAACAGCCATGAGACGGCCTCGTACATCGTCCAAACGGGCCGCCAGCCCGGCCGCCTTGTTTACCCGGGCGTTGGCGCCGTCACGTCGGTCTTCAAGGGCTACGACAGCGGCTACAAGGGTCTCGTGCCCCCTTATATCGTGCTCACGCAGACGCAGGGCCGGTTCTCCGAGGCGGGCTTCCTCGGCCAGCGGCACAAGCCCTTCGCCACCGGCGGCGACCCCAATAGAACGCCGTTCACCGTCGAAGGCCTGGTCGCCCAGAGCATCACTGACGAGCGCCAGCAGGACCGCCGCAAGCTGCTCGAATCCCTCGACACCCTGGGCAAGGCCATGCCCGGCAACCCCCACTTCGCGAAGCTCGAACAGTGCCAAGGCAGCGCCTACGACATGATGTTCGGCGAGGCGCGCAAGCTCTTCGACTTGGCGCAGGAGAGGGACGAAACGCGCGACCGCTACGGCCGCAACACCTTCGGCCAGTCGTGCCTCGTGGCCCGCCGCCTCGTCGAGCACGGCGTGCCATACGTGACGATCAACTACAGGGGCTGGGACACCCATAAGCAGCACTTCGAGGCGATGCGGCGCATGCTGCCGGACCTCGACCGGGGCATGGCCACGCTGCTGGCTGACCTGGCCGACCGGGGCCTCCTCGACAGCACGATCATCTGGTGGGGCGGCGAGTTCGGCCGCACGCCCAAGATCGCCTGGGAGGCGCCCTGGAACGGCGGCCGCCACCACTTCGGCGCCTGCTTCTCCTCCGTCGTGGCCGGTGGGGGCTTCAAGGGCGGCCGCGTCGTGGGAGCCTCGAACGACAAGGGCACCGAAGTGGCCCAGCGCCCCGTCTACCCGCGAGACCTGCTCCGCAGCATGTACGCCCTGCTGGGCATAGACCCCGAAGGCCCGCTGCCCAACCCCAGAGGCCTGAGCGTCAAGGTGCTGCCCGCCAATGAAGAGGGCGAGAAGACCGGCGGCCCGCTCACCGAGATCGTGTGATATGCGCAGAGCAACCTCCCCACAATCTCTCATCCTTGCGCTCATCGCTTGCGCCGCCAGCGCGCTCGGCGGCGCGGCGTCCCGCAGGGACCCGCACATCGGCTATCTCTTCCCCGCCGGCGGCCGGCAGGGCACCGCTTTCGAGGTCCTGGCCGGCGGCCAGGCGCTCCGGGGCGCGGCCGAGGTCATCGTGTCGGGCGACGGCGTGCGCGCCTCAGTTGCCCACTACTGCCCGCCCGTGCGCAACCTCCAGCCCGAGCAACGCGAGGAACTCATCCGCCGCCTGGCCGAGGTGAAGGCGAAGCGCGTGGCCGAGCTGCCACCCGAGCAACGCACCCGCGTCTTCGTCTTCCCCGGAGAGCGTCCTGCCAGGAAGGACAGCACGCCCCCAACGAAGGCCGAGCCCGTGAAGCTGCCCGACCACTACCTGCTGCGGGACCTCGACAGCAAGAACCTCAGACACCTCCTCCAGGTGGCCAACGAGTTCCTCAACTTCAGAGAGCGCGAGAAGAAGCGGCCCAACGCGCAGCTCGCCGAGGTGGTGGTCCTCCAGGTCACCATCGAGGCGGGCGCGGCCGCCGGCGACCGCGAGCTGCGCCTCCGCACCCCCGCCGGCCTCTCCAACCCCATCTGCTTCCAGGTCGGCACCCTGCCCGAGGCCCGCGAGCAGGAGCCCAACGACCCCGGCGCCCGCGACCCCCTGCCGAAGGACCCCCCGCTTGCTCTCCCCGTCGTGCTCAATGGCCAGATTCTGCCGGGCGACGTGGACCGCTTTCGCTTTCAGGCGAAGCACGGGCAGCAGCTCGTCCTCGAGGTCCACGCCCGCCGCCTCATCCCGTTCCTCGCCGACGCGGTGCCCGGCTGGTTTCAGGCCACCGTGGCCCTCTACGACGCCAAGGGCAAGGAAGTGGCCTTCGCCGACGACTACCGCTTCAGCCCCGACCCCGTGCTCCTGTATCGCGTGCCGGCCGACGGCGAGTACGAGCTGGAGGCCCGCGACGCTATCTACCGGGGCCGCGAGGACTTCGTGTACCGCATCGCCATTGGCGAGCTGCCCTTCATCACCCAGATCTTCCCGATGGGCGGCCGCGCGGGCATCGAGACCGTCGCAGTCGTGGGCGGGTGGAACCTCCCCGCGAAACAACTGCCGCTCGACACCCGGCCCGGCGGCGACCCCATCCGCCAGGCCGCCCTGTGGCTGGGCAAGCGCGCGTCGAACGCCGTCTGCTACGCCGTGGACGCCTTGCCGGAGACCGCCGAGGCCGAGCCCAACGACGACGCAAAGGGCGCGCAGCGCCTGGTCCTGCCGCGCATTGTCAACGGCCGCATCGGCCGGCCCGGCGACCTGGACGTCTTCCAGTTCGACGGCCGCGCCGGCGACACCGTCGTTGCCGAGGTGCAGGCCCGCAGGCTCCACTCGCCGCTCGATTCCCTCCTGCGGCTCACCGACGCCGCGGGCAACGTCGTCGCCTGGAACGACGACCACGTGCGGAAGGACGGCGACCTCTACAAGGACATGGGGTCGCTCACCCACCACGCCGACTCCTACCTGACGGCCCGGCTGCCGAAGGACGGGGCCTACCGCGTGCAAGTGTCCGACGCGCAGAACCAGGGCAGCGACGCCCACGCCTATCGCCTGCGCGTGAGCGGTCCGCAGCCCGACTTCGCGCTGCTCATGAGCCCCTCGAGCCTCAGCGTGCCCGCCGGCGGCCTCGCGCTCCTCACCGTGCATGCCCTACGGAAGGATGGGTTCGCTGGCGACATCGAGCTGGCTCTCAAGGACGCCCCTGCCGGTTTCGCCCTCGACGGCGGCCGCATCCCCACAGGGCGCGACCGCGTGCGCATCACCCTGGCCGCGCCGGCGAAGCCCCTCGACCGCCCGGTCGTCCTGCGCCTCGAAGGCCGCGCCGAGCTTGGCGGCAAGACCCTCACCCGGCCCGTCAGCCCCTCCGACGACGTGATGCAGGCATTCCTCTACCGGCACCTGGCCCCGTCGCGTGAGCTGATGATGGCGGTCACGAAGAGCGGCCCCCGCGGCCTGCCCGCCGAGCTGGCCCAGCGCGGCCCCGTGCGCGTGCCGGCCAACGGCTCCGTCCAGGTGCGGCTGAAGACCACCCAGCGCCCCGGCGGCGACATCAAGCTCGCGCTCAACGAGCCACCCGAGGGCGTCACGCTTCACGACGTCAAGCCACTGCCCGATGGCTTGGCGTTCCAACTCAGGGCCCAGGGCGCTGCGGCGAAAGTCGGCTTCGCCGACAACCTGATCGTCGAAGTGACCACCGACAACGCCGCACAGCCCAAGGGCAAGGGCGCCGGGAAAGGCGGCGGACAGAGCCAGCGCATTTCCCTTGGCCTCCTGCCCGCCATTCCATTCGTAGTTGTCCAGCCCTGAGCCTGCCCAACCTTGACAAGGGGCCGGCCGGCGCGGTATGCTTTGGGGAACAGCCCTTTGCGAGAGTGGCGGAATTGGTAGACGCGCAGGACTTAGGATCCTGTGGGTAGCCCCGTGCGGGTTCGAGTCCCGCCTCTCGCACCAACACAGTGTAGCAGCCGACAGGGGCAGGAGTTACGATGGTAACTCCTGCCCCGTTCTGCATTTGGGGAGGCGAGTTCCCGACGATGCCAACGCCTGCCTGAGACGCCAGTGGGCGACACTGGCCGCCACTGAACGACAGCCGTACCAAGAGCACCCGCGGCGCGGGTGCGGCGCGGGGCCTGGCGCCGGACGGTTCGAGGGGCTGCCCCCCTCCCCCCCCGGTGGGGGTCCTATGTGGCCGGCTCAGGCCGGGGCGGGTAATTATTTCGGCCCCGCGACATTTGTGCGCGCGATTTTGCGATTTCGTATTCGTATTGAGGCAATGTTGGCGGCTGGGACCTGCGCCTAGAGAGGCCCAGAACGGGCAACGGCGGGCACCGGCGACCGGCGCGGGGCGCTACGGGGGGCGAGCAATGTGTGGGCGGGGGATGCGAAATTGCGTTTCTGAGTTTCGTATGCAAGGGAGCCTGGCGTGAAACCACCCGCGAAGCGATTGGACAGCGCCGGCTACGTGCTGCTGAAGGTGGGGAGCCAGTGGCGGCAAGAGCACCGGGTGGGGGTCGA
>VGYV01000132.1 GCA_016872855.1 Planctomycetota bacterium | reverse complement strand
ACCCAGCCACCGCTCGCTAAGGAGGCATAGCATGCCCAACTGCCAGACGTGTCAGCGTTCCAGGAACGCCGCAGGGGTGAGCCGCCGGGGGTTCCTCGCCGGCGCGGGCGCCGCCGCAGCCGCGACGGCGAGCGGGGTGTTCGACTTCGCGGCGTCGCTCTTCGCGCAGGAGGCGGCGAAGCCCGCGGGCAAGCCCGTGGTCCGCGTGGTCTACGTGCGGCCCGAGAAGGAGCCAATCGTGAGTTGGCCGGGCGGCAACTGCGATGTGCCCGCCCAGCAGGCTCTCTTCACCAAGACGCTCCAGGACGCGGCCAAGCAGCTCGACATCGAGCTACAGGTCCGCAACGAGCCGCTCTACAAGCCCGAGGAGGTCGCGGCGCTGCTCGACGAGCTGAAGAAGTCGCCGCCCGACGGCCTCATCGTGGGCGCGATGAGCCTGTTCCTCTGGCAGCCGGTCAACGAAATCGTGGCCAAGCGCGGCGACGTGCCCCTCATCGTCTACAGCCACGTCAGCGGCTTCACCAGCCACCTTCAGGTCGGCCGCAACACCCCGAAGACCTATCTCGGCGCCACCCAGGACATCTCCTGGCTGGCCTTCGCGCTCCGCATGTTCCACACCACCTGGCGGATGAAGAACACCCGCATCCTCGTCCTCCACAACCCCGGCCCCGACACCACGCTCAAGGCCTGGGGCACCACGCTCCGCCACATCGCCAAGGCACGCTTCGCCGAGGAACTCAAAAAGGTCGAGGAGAGCGACGAGGTGCGGGCGATGGCCGACCTCTATGCCAAGAACGCCGACAAGGTGGTCGAGCCGACGAAGGAGGAAATCCTCACCGCCGTGCGAAACTACATTGCCTGCCGCCGCCTCATGGAGGCCGAGAAGTGCCAAGCCATCTCGATTGATTGCCTGGGCTGGAAGGACCCCGTGTGCCTGGCCTTCTCGCGCCTGCTGGACGATGGGGTCGCCGCCGTGTGCGAGTGCGACCCGAACGCGATGATTGGCGAGTTGCTCACCCTCTCGCTCTTCAATCGCGGCGGCTTCATCCAGGACCCCTCGCCCAACACGGTGAACAACACGCTCATCGGCGCGCACTGCACTTCGCCGCTCAAGCTGGAGGGGATTGACAAGGACTATCGTGCCCCCTACATGCTCCGCAGCTACCACACGCGCACCGGCTGCTCCGTCCAGGCGCTCTGGCCCGTGGGCAAGGAGGTCACGGTCCTCCACGCCAACGCGGGGGCGCCCTCGCTCTTCGTCGGCACGGGCAAGGTGCGCTCGAACATCGCCCAGCCGCCCACGGGCTGCTGCCGCACGTCGGTCGAGCTGGACATGGACCGCTGCAACGACAGCCGCGACGTGAAGGGCTTCCACCAGCTCTTCATCCTGGGCAACCTCGAGCGCATGTTCCGCGCTTACGCCCAGCTCGCCGGCCTCCAGGCCGCCCCAATCTGCTGAGGGGTGGGATGACGCGATGCCTCAAAAAGGGGTGGCAGGCAACGACACCCCGGGGAAGCTGCTGGGACGCGACGTCCGGCGCCTCGCGATCCTCCTGGTGCCCGTTCTCGTGGCAGGAGGGATCCTCGGCTGGCTGCGATGCTCTGACCCCCGCGGGCCGCGGCCAAACGAGGTGGAGCTGGACGTTCCCCCAGACACCCCCGATTTCGAGCTTGCCTTGGGCGGCTGCGACCGCATCACCGTGGGCACCTACTACGGTGGTGACCGATGGAAGGTGTTGTGCACGAGGGACGGTGCGACTTGGGCCTTCGTGGGATCGCACGGCCAGGGCCTTTCCTACCGCAGGCGCGACGGAGCAGCGTGGACCCCCCTCACGGCCATCACCGGCCCGGGGTGGAGCTTCATCAACAACCTTGCGGCCGTCGAGGACGCCGCAGGCCGCCCCGTCCTCTTCTGGTCAGGCTTCGATGGAGAGGCAGGCGAGGCGCTCGCGACAGCGGCCTGGTCGGGCAGCGGGTGGACGGCCCCGCAGATACTCGACAGGGAACCGCCGTGCGAGGCCGCCACCGGCCTGGATGCCGTGCGGGACACCGTGGGGAACCTGCACGTTGTCTACGACAAGCCCCTCAATCCCCCCGAGAAGTACAGCGTCGGCTTCATCATCGTGGATGGCGCCTTCCCGACGAAGCCGCATCATATCCTGCTGGACGGGCGAAGTACGCCACGGCCGAAGCCGACAACGGGGCCAGGGCGCTTCTACGTGCACAGGCCGAAACTCAGCGCGGGGCCTGAGGGGCGCGTGTACCTCTCAACCGACGTTAGTCCTCTCGCGGGCGAGGGCGAATGGCACCACATTGCCTACCAGGTGTGGGACGGGAAGGGATGGAGTGGGTTCGTGCCTGCCTCGCCTGACAACTCGCACCTCCTCAACGGCGAGGCTGTGGTGGACCCTTGGGGCGGCAAGGTCGTCTGGTGGGGGCTTATGGAACCTATGGAGCGCTACTGCCGAACCATCGTGCGGGGCCATGCGAGCGACGCCGAGCGCCTCAGTGGCTACGGCTATCCCGCACCCGTCCTGGCCACGTTGCCCGGCAAGGGCGTTCTGATGATGTGGGGAGGCGACCAGAGCCACGTTCGCCTGTGGAACGGCCGGACGTGGAGCGCGACGCTCTCGTGCCCAACGGCAGAGGAACTGGCCGTCGGCTCCGATGGCCGCGTCTACCTCGCCGGGCGCAGGGACGATTTCCTCACGCTTCAGGAAGCTCTCGTCCGTAAGCGAGGGCAGCCCATCGGCGCGGGGCGGTGAGAGACTGCCCCGAAACCCGCGCGGGCCGGCGCAGGCGGCGCGAGCGCTCTCGTCCCCACGGTGAGCCGTGGGGGTGAAAGGGGGCTAGAGGGCCAAGGCGAGGGGAATTGCCACACGCGCTGCGAGAGGCGTTCGGCGCGGCGGCCCGCGTGCAACAGGACGCCGTGGGTGGCGAGATCGGCGTATTCGTCCAGGAAAGCGTGCAGGTGGCGAATGTCACCTGGTCGCGGTCGCCCGCTGGCCTTGACCTCGATGGGCACCAGCCGTTCGCCGCGCTCAACAACAAAACCCACCTCCTCGCCTGATGCGGTTCGCCACCACAGGATTTCCGGCCTGGGCGACCGGGCCTCGCGCCAGGTGCAGAGGTCGGCGAGAACCAGGGTCTCCAGCATCGCGCCCGCGACGTCGGCCCGCTCCATTTCGCGGGGGGAGTGGACGCCTGCGAGGGCCGCCGCAAGGCCCGAATCGCAGAAGAACAAGCGCGGCGACTTCACCAGGCGCTTCGTGCGATTGACCGCGTAGGCCGGGAGCCGATAGAGGAGGTGCGATGCCTCCAGGAGATTCAGGTATCGGTGTGCCGTGGCTTGGGAGAGGCCGGCGTCGCGGGCCATCTCACTCTGGTTGACCACCTTGCCCGAGCGTAGGGCCGCGATGCGCATTAGGCGGCGGAAGTCAACCAGGTGCTCGATAGCCGAGAGGGCCTGCACGTCGCGCTCCAGATAGGTCGTCACGCGAGCGAAGGAGAACATGGTCTACGAGGTGGTCGAGGAGCACAAGGTGCCGGAGCGGGGCAACATCCTCTGCGACGAGAGGATCTGCCTGAGCGGCGTCGGGGCCGAGGAGAGGTGCCCGTACCACCTGCGCCGCATCGTCGTGTGGGACCCCGAGAACGCCCGGGAGATCGTGCTCCTGACGAACACCTTCCACCTGGCGGCCAGCACGGTGGCGGCGGTGTACAAGGAGCGGTGGCAGATCGAGCTGTTCTTCAAGGCCCTCAAGCAGAACCTGAAGGTCAAGACCTTCGTGCTCGAGTTCTTCACCACCTGAGTATTGGACAGCATCCGGGGCGACCTCAAACGCGAAAGGCGTCCGAACCCATCCAAAATGCCCCTACAGGCCATCTACGAACGGGGCAGAAACTGGAAACGTGATCGTCTTGGACAGCAGTGACCCGAGGCATCGTTTCGGATCAACTGATTGACTCGCGTCCCCCCCTCCGCTACAATGCGCTGCCACCCCCCTCGACCCCTCTCCCTTCCAGGGAGCGGGTGCCCACGCTCCTGAGCCTGTGAAGAAAATCGGCTTGACAGTTGGGTATGTGGTATGGTATACATACAGACATGGAGAAGCTTCGCCAGCCCAGTCTGAGAGACGCAGCAGGGCTCCTGGCGGATGTCACGCGGCACTGGCCCATGGCCAAGGGCTCACTCGCGGAGGTCCGCAAGCCCTGTGTCCGGGCGAACTGCCCGGTGTGTGCGAGCGGGCGCAGGCATCGCGCGTTCCTGTTCTCGCTCACGGAGAAGGGGCGGCGGCGGTGCCTGTATGTGCCAGCCGCCTTGGTGCCGACGCTCCGCCAGGCGATCGCAAACGGGCGCTGGATGGAAGAGCAGATGCGTCGCACGGGTGTGCGGCTGATCGAGGAGCACCGCTGTGCGCGCCGGCAGAGGCCCTCCGCCTGCCAGGGAGGCGCCTCGTGAAGCGGCCCTCGCTGTGCCCGCGAGGCATCGTGAAGGCCCAGCGCCGTTCGAGTCTCGCGCAAGTCGAGCCTCACTCGGGTCCGCCTCGTCCTTCCGAGCCCTACAACAGAATCCCGATTCCTTCACAGGCTCTCTTGCGTGGGCGCGGGTGAGGGTGGGGCTTTGGTGTAGAGACGGGCGCACAACCCTCCCCCTACCCCCTCCCTGAGAGGGAGGGGGGTTGGGGCAAGGACAGATGAGCTTCACCCACACATCAGGGGCTCTTCTCACCCCCCTCGCGGCGGTGGACTGGCGCGCGGCGGCCTATGCGGTGGTGGCTGCGGCGGTGAGCGTGCTGGCGGGCGTCTACCTGGTCTCGCTGCTCCGGCGGGGGCGGCGGGCGCGGGTGGGCCAGCACATCACGAAGGCGGGGGCCGTCTTCTCCCTCCTCACGCTCGCCATCGCGGTCGTAGCGATGCAGACGAAGATCAACTTCCTCGTCCTGCTCTTCGGCATGCTGCTGTCGGGGCTGGTGCTCTCCTTCGTGCTCTCGCGGCTGGCGATGCGGCGGCTGGAGTTCGCGCGTGGGCTGCCCGGCGAGGCGTTTGCGGGCGCGCCCTTCGCGGTGGAGCTGCGGGCGACGAGTCGCAAGCGCTGGCTCACCACCTACGGGCTGGTGGTCCAGGAGGAGTTGCCTGCGGGGCTGGACTCCGCGCGGCCTGGGGGCGTGGTGCTGGAACTGCCGGCGCGGGAGACGGCAGCCGTGCCTTATACGGCCACAGCGGCGCGGCGCGGCGTCTACGGGTTCCGCACGGTCGTCTTCTCCACGCGGTTCCCGTTCGGCCTGTTCTACCAGGGGCGGTCGCGGGCGGTGGGGGGCGAGCTGGTGGTGTTCCCGCGGCTAGGCGAGGTGGCGGCGGGGTTCCTGAGCCGCGCGCGGGCGCTGGCCCTCTCGCAGCGGGAGCAACAGCACTCGCGCGGGGCGCGGGGCGAGGAGGAGTTCCGCAACCTCCGCGAGTACCGCCCCGGGGACAACCCGCGCCGCATCCACTGGAAGACCTCGGCCAAGTTGGGCAAGCCCCTCGTGCGCGAGATGGAGGCCATCGTGGGCGAGCGGGTGCTCATCCTGCTCGACACGCGCTGCGCGGTGAGCGGCGAGGCGGAGCTTGAGGCCGCGGTCAGCTTCGCCGCAACGCTGGCCCGCGACCTGATGCAGCGGGAGCTCCTGGTGGGCCTGGCCGCCTACGCGCCCGGGCTGGTGCTGGCCGCGCCGGCGAAGGGCGTGGCAGCTCTGCGCGCCCTGTACGAGACCCTCGCGCGGCTGGAGCCGAACCCGGAACGGACCCTAGCCGAGCTGGCGGCCGAGCCGCGCGTGCGGGCCGAGGGGAATCTGGTCGCCGTGGCGGCCCTGCGCCGCCGCGACGCCGATGCCGAGGCGGCGCTCGAACTCCTCCGGCGCCGCCAGGCGCGCGTCCTGGCCGTCGAGGCCTCGGCGCCGGAGTTCCAGGAAGTGTTTCGCCTCGGGTGAGGAGGACAGGTCCGACGGCTCCGACGGATCGGGCAGATGGGGCACATGGCTCCCTCGCCCGAACCATGTCACAGCGGTACGGGGCCCGCCGAATGACATGGGGCGGCGGGCCGCTGGACAGGCGTCCGGCGCTCTGGATATAATGGCCGCCGGAGGGGCTCTGGCGTCGGAAGAGGCCATGCTGAAGAAGCTCAATCTTCTCCTGGCGGTGGTCGCCCTGGCGTGCGTGGTGGGCCTCGCCGTGCTCATGAGCGGCGCGCAGGCCCGCGAGGGCGTGGTCTTCGCTGGCAAGGCCATCGAGGTCTACGGCCGCGGCTACACCCTGGCCCGCCTCGCGCAGTTGGCCGAAGAGGTCGGCCACCCCGAGATGTTCCGCTACGACCCCAGGAAGCGCGAGGCGATGGCCAACGCCAGTCTGATCATCCACGGCAGCCTGACGATTGGCGACCCCGCCGACCCGAAGCTCGGCGAGACGCTGCTCCTGAACACCGTGGTCTGCGGGGACCTCCAGGTGCAGGTCGCCCGCGGCGGCGAGCTGGGCGTCTACCACTCCGTCCTCCAAACCGTGAGCCAGGTGATCACCGAGGAGAAGTGCAGCCGGGGCTACTACTTCTTCGCCGACGGGGCGCTGAAGGCGGCCGACAGCCGCATCCTCTATATGTCCGGCGCACGCGGCAAGACCGTCACCGCCAACTCCCAGGCGGACCTCGAGCGCGTGACGTTCGGCCTCAGCGACGACGTGTCGTTCCACGCCTACTACGCGGACGGCGCGCGGCTGGCGCTCCGCGACTGCCAGTTCCTCGCCGAGGGCAACTTCGGCGTGTGGGTCGAGGGCTCGGGGGGAGCCCCGCTCCGCCTCGTCCGCTGCCGCCTCTCGGGCGCCGAGGCCGACCTGAAGCTGAGCGGCTACCGCCCGGCTGCCGAGCTGGTGGACTGCCAGTTCCGCCGCGGCAAGGTCCGCTTCGAGCACGAGAGCGGCACCGCGACCGTGAAGTGGACCGTCGCCGTCAAAGCCGTCGAGCGCGGCACGGGCAAGCCCCTGCCCGGCGTCGCCATCCAGGCCACCAGCGAGGGCCGCGGGGCCAGCGAAACCGTCCGCGGCACGACCGGCCCAGACGGCGTCTGCCCCCTCGTCCTCACCGAGTACATCGCCACACCCTCCAGCCCGGCCGGCGGCGACGCGGCCAACACCGTCACCCCCCACCGCATCGCGGCCCTCGCCCCTTCGGGCGAGACGCTGGCCGAGAAGCCGGGCTACGCGGCCCGCGGCGCCCACGGCTCCGTCACCCTCGAGATCCCCCGATAGACCTTCCCTCCCACGGCTCCTTGAGCTCGGCTGGACCACACCGAGAGGGGACCGACCCCCCTCCCTCTCGGAGGGAGGGGGCAGGGGAGGGTGCACCCTCGGACCGAAGCCCCACCCTCACCCGCCTCGCGGACGAGGCGACCTCTCCCTGGAAGGGAGAGGGGTCAGAGGCCCTCGTCTCGTCGGCCCCCTGTTGCGCGAGTGGCAAAGATGGCGCACGAGGAGGGGAAAGGGCGGGGCGCAGGAAGCACGACCACCTGCCCCACGCCTCAGCGGGCGAGGGCGTTTGGCAAAGCGCGCGCAATCCGCTATCATATTCGATGAGAGCTGGCGGGAAGAGGGCCGGCGCGGCGCCGGCTCCGGGGCCATCCGGCCCCCGCCGGCTTGGCGCGAGGGGGCGGGTTTCACGGGATGCCTTCGGGACTGCTGCTCGAGCTGATCGGCCTGGGAGTGCTTTTCCTGCTCTCGGGCTTCTTCTCGGCGTCGGAGACGGCGCTCTTCTCGCTCAGCCGCGCCCGCGTGCAGCGCCTGGGCGAGACCGGGGGCGCGACGGGGCGCGCCATCGCCAATCTCCTCTCGATGCCGCGCCGGCTTCTCATCACCATCCTCGTCGGCAACATGGTCGTCAACACGGCCGCCGCCAGCATCATCGCCTCGCGCATCACCTTGAATCTCGGCGACCGCGGCGTGGGCCTGGCCATCGGCGTCACCACCCTGCTCCTACTCCTCTTCGGCGAGGTGACGCCGAAGACGCTCGCCGTGCGCCACGCCGAGGCGGTGGCCCGCGTGGCCGCGCTCCCGCTCCTGGGCTTCTCGAAGCTCATCTTCCCCATCCGCTGCGTCCTGCGCTACATCACTAACGCCATCCTGGCCCTCCTGCGCCGCGGCCACATCGAGAGCGCGCACCTGCTCACCCGCCACGAGCTGGCCGCCGCCCTCGAGGCCGGCGAGGAGGCCGGCGCCATTGACGAACTCGAGCACGACATGGTCGAGCACATCTTCCAGTTCCCCACCATCGCCGGCCGCGAGCTGATGGTGCCGCGGACCGAGATGGTCTGCGTGCCCGAGGACGCGACGATCAAGGAGGCCCTCGACCTCGCCCAGCGCGCCCACCGCTCCCGCCTGCCCGTCTACGGCCAGAGCGTGGACGACATCTGGGGGATCTTCGACATCCGCGAGCTCCCAGCCTGGCGCGGCGAGAGGATCTGGGACCAGACGCTCCGCGAGTTCGTGCAGGCCCGCGACGCGATGCCCAACCCCCCGCGCCGTCCCCTCGTGCGCCCGGCCCCACTGGTCCCTGCTTCGCGCCGCGTCGGCGACCTGCTCCGCGAGATGCGCGAGGGCGGCACTCACCTGGCCATCCTCCTCGACGAGTACGGCGGCACGGCCGGCCTCGTGACCCTGCGGGACCTCGTGGACGAGCTGGTCGGCGGGGTGCTCACGCGCGAGCCCGGCAGCGCGCAGCTCTGCCGCAAGGGCGACGGCTGTCTCCAGGTCCTCGGCGAGGCCCGCGTGCGCGACCTCAACGGCGACCTCGGCTTCGACCTGCCCCTCGACCGGGCGGACACCATCGGCGGCTACGTCCTCGACCTCCTCGGCGAGCTGCCCAAGCCCGGCGCCACGGCGAGCGACTCGCTCTTCACCTATCGCGTCCTGCGCCTCGCAGGCCGCCGCATCGGCGCCGTCGAGGTGCGGCCCCTCGACCCCCAGGGCGAGGCCTGGCGCCGCATCTGGGCCGGCGGCGAGTGTCCCCCCGCACCGGAGGAGGCCCCCGCATGACGACCGCCATCCTCCTCCTCGTCCTCCTCTGCCTCCTCATCGAGGGCTTCTTCTCCGGCTCCGAGACCGCCCTCATCTCGGCCGACAAGGCCCAGCTCCGCGCCGCCGCACGACGCGGCGACCGGCGCGCCGGCCTCGTCACCCGCCTCCTCGAACGCTCCGAAGCCCTCCTCTCCACCACCCTCGTCGGCACCAACCTCTCCGTCGTCGCAGGCACCTCCCTCGCCACCGTCTTCATCGGACACCACGTGCCCCACGGATGGGAGAGCTCCGTCACCACCGCCGTCATGGCCCCCCTCATCCTCATCATCGGCGAAATCGTCCCAAAGTCCATCGCCCGCGCCACCGCCAACTCCCTCGCCCTGCGCGTCGCCGCGCCCCTGCGCCTCTTCCAGCGCTTCATGCACCCAGTCGTCCTCGTCATCTCGCGCGTCGCCGACGCACTTCTCGCCCTCGTCGGCGTCAGGCCCTCCGGCGACAGCCCCTACGTCACCCGCGAGGAGCTGATGGTCCTCACCGACATGGGCGAGGAGCACGGCGTCCTTGTGTCCGAGGAGCGCCGCATGATCCATAGCGTCCTCGCACTCCGCGACCGACCCGTCGTCTCCGCTATGGTCCCACTCGTCAACATCGTCTCCGTCCCCCTCGACGCCACCGTGGCCCAGCTCGACGCGGTCGCCGCCCGCGCAGGGTTCACACGATACCCCGTCTACGAGGGCCGGGTGGACAACATCGTGGGCATCGTGAGCGTGGTGGACGTGTTGCGGGGCGACCAGCCGGCGGACCCTGCGGCGACGCCCATCCTCCCCTTCGTGCGCCGCGACGTCACCTACGTGCCCGAGACCAAGCCCGTGGGCGAGCTCCTCCGCGAGCTGCGCTACGCCCCCGTCCCCATGGCCATCGTCGTCGAGGAATACGGCGGCGTCGTCGGCCTCGCCACCGCCGCCGACCTCGTCGAGGAGATCATCGGCGACATCCGCGACGAGCGCCTCGGCGGCGCCCCCAACCTCATCGCCCGCGGCAGCGACGTCTTCGAGTGCGACGGCACGGCCGACGTGGATGAGCTGGCCGAGCTCACCGGCCTCGCCATCCGCAAGGAGGGTTTCGAGACCGCGGCCGGCCTCGTCCTTCACCTCGCCGGCCGCATCCCCAGGAAGGGCGAAAAGCTCCCCTTCGGCCCCTTCGCCATCGAAGTCCTCGACGCCACCCCCCGCCACGTCCGCCGCCTCCGCTTCACCCGCACCGCCAAGCCCCCCGCCTGAGGCCGAACCACCCCTCTGCAGCACTCACGGGCGTTGCACCAGGAGCAATGCCTGCCGCGGGGCAAGAGCGAGGCGGATGGTGCCGGGGGCCTCCACAACGGCAGGGGCGGTCGAGCCGCTCGCGGGGTCGAGCGCGAGCCAGGCGATCGCCGAACCCGTCGTGAGGGCGCCCGCGTAGGGCTGCCGGCCAACGTTGACGAGCAGCAGAATCTCTCGCCCCTCGCGGTGGAAGCGCCCGAGGACGATGCGGTCGCAGGCCGGCGTCAGGCGAAAGCCGGGGTGCAGCGCCTCCCAGAGGGCTGAGCCGTTGAGCTTGCCCGTGTCGGCGATGGCCTTGCCGCCGCGCCCGCGGAAGCGCTCGACCACCTTCGCCGCCTCGGGCGGGAGCTCGACGTCCTGCGGCAGGACGATCGCGTCGAAGCGCTGGTCCTTGATGGCGAGCGTCCCGTCGGAACCCACGCGCATCTTCGCAAGGAACTCATGGTCGGCGAGGGCGAAGGGCACCTGGCTCCCCAGGAGCGCTCGGCCCAGCCGGTTGAACGAGCCGACGATGCTCTTCGCCCGCGGCGACTGGCTTTCGAGCCGTAGCGGCTCGGCGACCGGGCGGTACTCGGCCCACAGGTCGCGCACGGGATAGTAGAGGAGCACGCGAGGGGCGAGGCGGGCCGGCTTGAGAAGCGCGTTGAGGCGGCCGACGAAGTCGCCGTAGGCCCGCATCGCCTCGGCGGGGCGGTCGGCGACGCGGTAGTAGAGCGTGAAGTCGGTCACGCCCCAGGCGGCCTGCCAGGCGGCGGTGGCCTGCATCTCGGGGAGAGCGGCGGGGCCTTGGCCGCTCTGGGTCTGGCTGAAATCGCTCACCTCGGTCATCACGCGGCGGCCGCCCGTGAGCATCGCGGCCGAGGCCGGCAGCGCCGCGGCCAGCCAACCGCCGTGGAGCACCGTCTCGGGGTCCGACGACAGCACGTCGAGCCCAGGGATATCCATCAGGCTCAGCATCTTCAGGTGGTTGCCGTCGAGGGGCACGTGGTGCATCACGGCCTCCTCCCACAGGATGTGGCCCGAGGAGGCGACCCGGTGGCGGCGGCACCAGGCCTGGATGGGGGCGAAGTAGCGCTCCGCAACAAGGTCGGCCACGAGCGCCCAGAACTGCCCCCGCACGCGGCGGTCGTCAGGCGAATCGCCCTCGAAGAGACTGCGCCGCTGGGCGGCCAGGTCCTCGCCGTAGCGCCTCTTGTACTGCTTCGGCAGGTCGTAGGCCCAGGGCACGCAGGGGAGCGGCTTCGCGGCCGGGTCGAGGGGGTCAACGGTGCGGACACGTTTGCGGGCGGCCTCCGCAATCTGGCCAAGGTTGACCGCCATGAGCGAAGGCTCGTCCGTGAATGTCGCCTGGATGGCCTTCCCAAAGTGCGGCTTCAGGCGCGCCCAGTAGGCATCGTGGGTCTTGGCAATGAAGGCGCGGGTCGCGCGCTCGTCGAGCAGGTTCACATAGCGGCGGGCCGCATAGTAGTTGTTGCTAGCGTGGGTGAACTCATAGGCCGGGCGGACGATGAACGGCTCGGGCAGAGAGGGGTCGAAGGCCAGTTCCGTTGCCTCGAACGCGGGGTTCTCCTTGAGGACCAGTCCGCCCGCGGCGCCGCTGGGGTAGCCGTCCTCGTCGTAGAGCCACACGGGCATGCCGAGCTTCGCCGCGGCCTCGACCGTGCCGACGAGGGCCTTCCAGTGGTCTTCCGATTGCATATACTGCTCGAATGCGACGTTGCACACGATGCCGCCGAGGCCGACGCCGAGGTAGGACTGTAGGCCCTTGCCCCTGACCTCGCTGGGCTTTGCGCCGCGGACCATCTGGTCAACGCCCTCGGGCGTGGCGCGGCTCGGGTCGAAGCCGTGGATGATCAGCAGCGGCCTGTCGGCCAGAGGCGGCTGGCTCCAGCCTTCGAGCCACTTGGGCGGAAGCGCGGGTTCCCCTGCCATCGAGAGGACTCCTGCGAACGTGAGGATGACGAGCGGTCGCCAAGCCATTGGAGTGCGCTCAGGCAAGGATGTCGGGATGGCGCTTCTCGAGGAAGCGCACGGCGGTTTTCAGGGTGAACTCGGGGAAGGCGTTCCCGTACATGCAGAGGACCCAGGGGCCGTCGCAGCCGACCTCTTTCACCGCGCGGATGCAGGCGTCTACGTCAATCTCCCCCGCCCCGATGGGCAGGTGGAGGCCGGGCACCTGGATGCCGTCGGCGATGTGGATGGCGCCCATCGTGCCCTTGAGCGCGCGAATCATCCCCGCAGGGTCGCCCTTTGTGATGACGTTCGCGTGGCAGAAGTCGAGGCAGATGCGGACGGCCTTCGAGCCGACCTCCTCGATGAGCCTCGGCGCCTTCTCGGGCGTGCTGGCGATGAGGCCGGGGTGAAGCTCGATCTGAATCGTCACCCCCTTCGGCTCAGCGACCGCCGCGCACTCCTTGAGCGTGCGGACGAGCCGGCCCCACATCTCGCGCTCGTCGGCCCCGTCGGGGCAGCGGCCCTCCGCGATGCACACGTGCGAAGCGCCCAGCGCCGAGGCGAGGCCCACGTTGTGCCTGATGAACGCCACGCTCTCGGCGCGGCCCTTGTCCGCATCGGCGCCGAGGTAGGCCCCGAAGCCTGGGTTATTCTGGAGCGGCGCCCCGATGATACCCTTGATGGGCAGCCCCGCGGCCTCCGCTGCCTGGCGGCACAGCAGCAGGTTCTTCGGCCCAAACCGCCCATCGAGCAGATAGGGGATGTGGGGCAGAAACAGGTCGAGCCCTCCCGCCCCCGCCCTCTTCAACCGCTCAAACACCCCCTCAATCGGCCCGGTGGGGAACATGTGATTGCTGGCCAACAACATCGGCGTCTCTCCTCACAGAATTCCGCGTTCAGACATGCACGCGCTACCAGACTATGAAGTTGCAGACTGCAACATCAAAGATCGCCCAACGCCTGGCAGCAACGCGAGCCAATCGGCCTTTCAGGTTCCCGGCAGACAGCGCCTTGGCGCTGGACCACGCCTCAGGCGAAGGCCATTCGCCGGCGCTTTCCTCATTGGCGCCACCACGTACATAGCCCCGGCCTCTGCAAGCAAGGCGGCTGATAGCCCGCATCATATTGGGAAGGAGCCGGCATGTCAACAAGGCAGGCGGGCTCCCGCGGTCGCTTAGTACAGCCCCCCGCAAATGGCGGGATAAAATGCATTGCTCGAATTGTGTCCCGAAGGGACAACAGAGGGTAGCCGGCGGCTTTAGCCGCCGGACCAAGGGGAATCCAGTCGCCAGTCCCGTGGGGACGGCAGAGCGGGCCATCCCCTCGCGGCAGACGCCTCTGCCGTCCCTTCAGGACTGACCGGGGGCGGCTCGGAGATCCGGCGGCTGAAGCCGCCGGCCAAATCCTGCCCTCCCTTCGGGAGGAAGACAGCAGGACGCGTCGAAAATGCCCCTTACTTGTGGTGAGCTGTACTCAGCCCTTCAGGTGCTTGGCAAAAGTGGCCCTCACGCGCTTCCACATCTCCTCGGAGAGGACATGGCCGGCGCCCTCCTCGATGAAGTGGGTGAAGCTGGCCTCGGCCCCGGCGCGCTTGTAGGCGGCGGCGATGCGGGGGATGCCCTCGCGGACCTCTTCGATGGGGCTGCCGCCGTCCTTCTCGCCGAGGTTGAGGTGCAAGGCACGCGGGGCGATGAGGCCCGCGATCTCGGGGGTGTCGCCGAACTGATACCACCCAGGGATGAAGTTGGGGAAGCAGTGGAGGATGCGCGTCCGGTGAATGCCCTTGTAGGTGGGCAGGCAGCAGTTGCCCACGAGGGCCTTCAGCCGCGGCTCCCACGGGCCGACGAGCCAGATGCACGTCGAGCCCATCGAGTGCCCGTAGCAGCCCAGCCGCTCCTTCTGCACCTCGGGCCGGCTCACCAGGTAGTCAATCGCCCGCCGCATGTCGAGGATGTATTTCCAGGCCAGGCACTTGCCGGCGACGACGTAGCGGAGGAACTCGAATCGCTCGTAGTTCCCGCCCTGGAGCTGCTTGCTCTGGCGTTCGCCGAAGCACAGGGCGTCGGGGCAGATAACCACGTAGCCCTCCTTCGCCAACGCCACGCCCGTGTGGTGCATGGGCATTCCCGCCAGGCCGGCCGGCTCCACCTTGCCGAGGTGCCAGGCGCCGTTGTGCTGATGCCACACGGCCACCGCGGGGGCGGGGTGCGCGGCGTCCACGCCGTCAGGAATCAGCACGAACGCCGGCACACGGTCGCCCGGCTCGACCTCGTAGGTCACCGACTCGATGCGGTAGCCCTCCTTCTTCATCGTCTCGCGCAGCACGGGCTTGAGGTCGCACGGCTCGGGCCACGGCCCCCCAAGGCACTGAAGCAGTTTCTGACGCAGTTGGTCATCCGTCATCGGCGTCTTCTCCTGGGCAAGTGCGGTGAGAACGAGGGAGCTGGCGGCCAACACGCCGGCGGCTCCCGCGCCGGACCGGGCGAGGAACGATCGTCGCGTTCGCCGCCTGCTTCGCCGCTGGTTTGTGGCTCGCATGCATCCACTCCTCAACAGGCCAGTGCCCTCCACTATATCGAATGCCTCGTGCCGCGCAAGCCGAGCGCCGCCCGCGCCGCGGAGCCGCCGCTCTGGCGCCGAGCCCGGCATGTGGCCCGGCATCCCATAGTTGTACAACTGTGGAACGCTTCCGCGAGCGCCTCCCGAGGCGGCGCAACGCAGGGGAACAGGCGAGACGCCAAAGCAGCAGGACCCGCCGTGCCGCCGACGCCCCCGCGGCTCCGCCGCCAAGAAACCCAAGGCGTGCCCAGGGACCGCACATCGCTCGGGGGCGCCAACGCACTTGGAAGCCCCCCTGCGCCCGGCGCAGGAATATTCCGTAGTTGTTCAACTACGGAACACTCACACGAGAGCCGACCGTCAGCTTCGGACGGCAAGGGGTCGCCTTCCCAGGTAAGGCCGAGGCCAGCTTGAGCTTTCCGTAGTTGAACAACTACGGAACGCTGCGGCCCCCCACGTGCGCTCCACGAGGAGAGGCAAGGCGTGCATAGGGCCGGGACATGGCCATGAGCCGCCGACGGGTTTGAAAACCCCGCTTGCGCCCTGACCAGGAGTGTTCCGCAGTTGTTCAACTGCGGAACACTCACACCAGAGCCGACGGTCAACTTGGGACGACAAGGGGTCGCCCTCTCAGGCAAGTCCGAGGCCGGCTTGAGCTTTCCGTAGTTGAACAACTACGGAACGCTGCGGCCCCCCACGTGCGCGCCACAAGGAGAGGCAAGACGTGCATAGGGCCGGGACATGGCCATGGGCCGCCGACGGGTTTGAAAACCCCGCTTGCGCCCTGACCAGGAGTGTTCCGCAGTTGTTCAACTGCGGAACAGTCGCACCAGAGCCGACGGTCAACTTGGGACAGCAAGGGGTCGCCCTCTCAGGCAAGTCCGAGGCCGGGTTGAGCTTTCCGTAGTTGAACAACTACGGAACCCGCCGCCCCCACGGTCACGCCACGAGAAGAGGCAGGGCGTGCACACGAACGGAACATGGCCCGGGGCCGGCAACGCACTTGGGAGCCCCCTTTGGGCCCGGCGGAGGAGTGTTCCGGAGTTGTTCAATAAGGGCAGGTGTCCTCTGCAGGACAGTCGTCCCCTCTGATGTTGGGGCCATTATACCTCCTTTCGCTTGGAGAGCAAGAGGTGTTTGAGGAGGGCGTTCTCCTCGCCGAGTTGGTTGATGAGGCGGTTGTATTCGGCGACGAGTAATGGGGTCATGTGTACGGCGTAGGCGATGTCGTGGGCTGAAAGGCCGTTGCGGCGCAGGAGCAAGACTCGCTTGAAGGCTTCGATGTAGCGATGGACGGCTTCGGGGCTGTGGTGTGTCTGTCGGCAGACGGCCTCGACGCTCTTGCCCTCGAGGAAGAGCTTGCGGATGATGAGGGGCTTGTGGGTGAGAGTGCGGCCGATGTCCTTCTCCTGCC
>VGYV01000131.1 GCA_016872855.1 Planctomycetota bacterium | reverse complement strand
CGGCGCCACCGTGTCGGAGACGCTGCTCGACGAGCAGCTCGACCTGTTGGCGAACAAGGACATCAAGACGACCGTCCGCATTCTGCGGAAGCTCAACAAGTTCTTCCTCCTCGAGCACGAGGAGTCCACGCCCGCCCCCACGCCCACCGACGCCCAGAAGCAGGCGGGCTGCGTCGTCTTCACCCGCAACTACCTGGAGCCCGTCTACTGCAACACCAATCCCCGCCCCTACGAGGTCAAAAGCGAACTGAAGCTCTTCGTCACCCCAGGCGAGTACGAGCCGGTCAGCTTCGCCGTCCTGCCTCTCGCCGACCTCCAGCATGTCACGGTCACTTGCTCCGACCTCCGCGGCCCGAAGGATGCGCTGCTCAAGGCGAGCGCGGTGGACGTGCGGTTCGTCCGCCAGCTCGCCCGCGGCGTGAAGCCGTTCATGTGGATGGTCGGCCCCGAGGCCATCGAGCAATTCAAGTCCCTCAACATCCCCCAGGGCCGCACCACGCAGTTCTGGCTCACCGTCCGTCCCCCCGCCGACGCCGCGCCCGGCGCCTACGAGGGCACCGTGGCGCTCGACCCAGCGAACAAGCGGCCCTCCGAGCTGAAGCTCACGGTCGTCGTCCTCCCCTTCAAGCTCCTCGAAGACCCCGACACGGCGTTCGGCTGGTACTATGGCGCGCCGGCCGACCCCGCGGCCTTCCGCCGCGAGCTGGCCGACATGCGCGCCCACGGCTGCAACACCCTCACCATCCACGAGCCTAAGATCAAGAGCATCACGGCCGACGGCAAGGTGGAGATTGACTTCAAGCACTGGGACGAGTTGCGCAGGCTCTGCCCCGAATTCGGCTTCAACGCCATCAAGCAGACCGGCATTGGCTCGATCACCGACGCCATCGTCCGCATCGGCATTAAGGAACTCGGCCCTGGCTTCGACGTCCCCTTCGTCGCCGCTCTCAAGGAGATCAAGAAGTACCTGGACGCCCATCCCGACTTCAAGGTCGTCTTCATCATCTACGACGAGCCGCGCGAATCGCTCCTGAACTCCTGGAACCGCACCTACGACCAGACCGTCGCCTACATCAAGCTCTGCCGCCAGGTCCCCGGCTTGCTCATCAGCGTGAACCCGATGGGCGACGGGAGCGACAAGAAGGACTACACGCCCTTCGCCGAGATGGTGGACATCCTGAACACCCACGCCTGGAAGGGCTCGAAGGGCCTGATCGAGCGGACGCGGAAGGTGGGCAAGACCCTCTGGGTCTACAACAACGGCCAGGCACGCCTCCCCTGGGGCTTCGGCGTCTGGCGCGTGGGCGCTAAGGGTGAATGGGAATGGACGTATTCGGGCGCGGGCGGCCCCGACTGCTACAGCCCCATCCCCACCGGCGGCTACGAGAACGAAGGCGAGAGCAACACAGGCCGCTTCCCCGTCTACCGCTTCCCCGACCGCATCGTGCCCACCCCCCGCTACGAGTGGTGCCGCGAGGGGGTGGACGACTACAAGTACCTCCACACCCTCCTCCAGCGCCAGAAGCAAGCAAAGGCCGCCGAAGTGGAGGCCCTGCTCAAGGAGATGTGGGGGACTTTCCCCGAGTATCCGGCTATGGGCCTAACGACCGGCGCCGAGGCGGGCGCATCGGGCGACCCCGCCCAGCTCCTGGCCTACTTCGACCACTTCCGCTGGCGAATCGCGCTCGCCATCCTCGCCCTCGACGATCCTGCGACCCACGCCGCCTACGCGAAGTTCAAGTTCGGCGAAATCCCGCCGAAATCCCAAGTCGAACTGAAGAAGGAGAGGGGCGCAGAGCAGGCCATCGAGGTCGAGAAGACCACCCTCAAGCCCGGGGCGAAGATCATCTTCGACTTCGAGGACGACGCCTGCCTCAAGCAGCTCGAGACCGACCGCGGCGGGGCCAACGACCCCTTCGACCCCGACATCATGCCCGCCAAGCGGGTGAAGCGCGCCGCCACCCACGGCGACTTCGCCCTCTACTACGAGCCAGTGGAGAAGGGCGGCGGACTCCACCTCATCAACTTCGACGGCGACTGGGCCGGCTTCGACGTGCTCCGCATTGACATCGTGAACCCCAACCGCCGCCCGTGCAACGGCTACCTGTGCATCACGGACGCCAAGACCACCGTGCCCTATCCGCGGGCAATGGGGCAGTACGACGACCGCTTCGACAAGGAGGCATTCGTCGTGCCGCCCGGCAAGTTCACCTTCGAGCTTCGCCTCGGCGGCCTCTCGGCCAACAACGGCCGCCAGCTCGACCTCTCGAAGATCAGGAAGATCGCCATCGGCCTCGACGGCTCCAAGGTGCCCTACTACCTCGACTGCATCCGCCTGGAGAAGTAGGGAGGATTGTGGAGTGCGGCGACGAAGTCGCCGCTTTCGGTGCCCGCGAAGCGGGCGATGTTCGAGCGTGCAGACTTGCACGCGGAGTCCTGTTCGTCCGCTCCGCTGAGAACCAAAGCGGCATCTGCGATGCCGCACTCCATACCCTCCCACTTCGAGTAGGTAGGGACTATGGAGTGCGGCGACGAAGTCGCCGCTTTCGGTGCCCGCGAAGCGGGCGATGTTCGGGCGTGCAGACTTGCACGCGGAGTCCTGTTCGTCCGCTCCGCTGGGAGCCAAAGCGGCATCTGCGATGCCGCACTCCATACCCTCCCACTTCGAGTAGGTAGGGACTATGGAGTGCGGCGACGAAGTCGCCGCTTTCAATGCCAGCGGAGCGGCATCCGGGGATCACACATGAGCACAAGAGTCACCCTCATCGGCAACGAAGGCTTCCTCATCGAGGCGGGGCCGGCCCGCATCCTGATTGATGCGTTCTACGGCGCCATCCCCGGCCTTGCCAGCGCCTCTGCCTTGAGCGCCCACAGCATCGAGAAGGCCGACCTCATTCTCGTGACCCACGCCCACTGGGACCACTTCCAGGCCACCGAAGTGGCCGACGTGGCAAACCGCACGGGAGCGACCGTCGTCGGCCCTGCAGCCGTCGTCAACGAACTCCGCCGCAAGGCCTGGCCCGAGCGAAGTCGAGGGCTGCCCGCCGAGAAACTCGTCAAGCTCGAGCCCGTCTCGGCCAGGCAGGGCTTCGCCCTGTCCGAGAAGGCTCACCTCTCCCTCGGGGAGAGGTCGTCCGCCGTCAGGCGGACGGGTGAGGGTGCTTCGGGCGCCTCAGGCACCCTCACCCCGGCCCTCTCCCCGAGGGAGAGGGGGGGCACTGCCACCGTCACCGCCTTCCGCACCTTCCACGCGATGGGCCACAACTCCTACCTTGTCGAGACGCCCGGCTTCCGCTTCTTCCACGACGGGGACAACGAGGACACGCGGCGGATTGACGCCTCGGCGCTCGGCCGGCTCGACGCACTCCTCATCGGCCCGTGGCAGGGCTCCGGCTGGGTCGAGTTCATCGAGAAGCTCAGCCCCGCCCGCTGGTTCCTCATGCACCTCTCGGAGGAAGAGCTTGACCAGCATGAGGCCGGCGCCTTCCTGCCCGACCTGTGCGGCCACGTGCCCCTGCCCGACCGCCTGGTCGTCCTCCGTCCTGGCCAGTCGTTCGCATTCGATTGATGCAACCTTGACTCGGCATCGCTGCGGCACTAGAATCCTCTTGGGGGCTGCGCCTGAAGCCGTCCGGAGACAGCGTAGTCATGGCCCCGCTGAGCCTGGAGATCGAACTGGTCGAGAGCTTTCTTGAGGCGGCCCTGGCCGAGGACGTGGGGCCGGGCGACATCACGTCGTCCGCCGTCATCCCGCCCAAGGCGGTCGCGAGCGGGGCGTTCGTCGCGCGCGAGCCGGGCGTGCTGGCCGGCGGGCCGCTCCTGGCGCCGCTCTTCCGCAAGCTCGCCCCTCCGGGACGCGGGGCAGGGCCTGGCCCGAGGGCCTCCGAGGGCACGCCCCGCCTACAAGTGAAGCTGCTGAAGGACGATGGCGATGCGCTGGCGAGGGGGGATGTCATCGCCACGATTCGCGGCCCGGCGCGGGCCATTCTGGCGGGCGAGCGGGTGGCGCTGAACCTCCTTCAGCGCCTGAGCGGCATCGCCTCGATGACCCGCCGCTTCGTCGAGAAGGCGGCCCTGCACGGGGCAAAGGTCCTCGACACCCGCAAGACCACCCCCGGCCTCCGCTACCTCGAGAAATATGCGGTTCGGGCCGGCGGCGGCACGAACCACCGCATGGGCCTCTACGACCAGGTGCTCATCAAGGACAACCACCTCCTCGTGGCCGAGCGGCGCTGGCCCGGCCGCGCCGTCGCCGGCGCCATCGAGGCCGCCCGGGCCGCCGCGCCGGGCGGCATTCGCATCGAGGTCGAGGCTGACACACTTGAACAAGTGCGCCAGGCCATCGAGGCGGGGGCCGACATCATCCTCCTCGACAACATGACCGACGCCCAGATGCGCCAGGCGGTGGCCCTGGCGCGCGGCCGCACGCCGCGGCCCATTCTCGAAGCCTCGGGCGGAGTCACCGAGGCGCGCGTCGAGGCCATCGCGGCGACGGGGGTTGACTGGATTTCCGTCGGCGCCCTCACCCACTCCGCCCCCGCCCTCGACATCGCCCTCGACCTCGAGCCGCCTGAGTGAAGAGGGAGGGGGTATGGGGTGGGCGACGTTCTCACGTTCTTGAGAATGTGAGAACATTGCCCAGGAAGCAGTGGCTGAAGGGCCATCTGTTGGCTCCTCTGGCAGCCCGCGAAGCGGGCGAGCCAGCCGTAGCCCAGGGCGACCGAAGGGAGCCCTGGGAAACGGGTCCACCCCGTGAATGAGCCCCTGAAAGGGGCGATTCACGGCCTTCGGCTTCTGAATCGCCCCCTTCGGGGGCTCCCACTCGGGGGGGCGCGGTTCACCCAGGGCTCCCTTTGGTCGCCCTGGGCTACGCCTGGGTCGCCCCCATTCGGGGGCTACATGGCGCACGTTGCCTCTGCGGAGGCCAACGACCTTGGTGGGGTCCGACGCGTTGGGCAGCAGCGCCCGAGGGTCCGGCGGTGACAGAAACGAATCTCTTTTCGGCCTTGAGCAAGTACGACGGCTCCACCAGCCCCGAGAACTACCTCACCGAGGCATTCGCGTTCCTCCTCCGGCATCTCCTGGCCTATGAGCCATCCGCGGCGGTCAGTCTGTTGAACGACCTCTGCGGGGCGAATCGGGAGTTCGGGTTTGCCAAAGACGAGGCATCAAGCATCGTAGTCGAGACCCAGGTAACCACCAAGCAAGGTCGCCCGGACATCATGATCTCGGTTGGCAACAAGCTCGCCTGCATTGAGGTCAAGAAGGAGGCCCCGCTTCGTGAGAACCAGCTTGAGCACTACGGCGAGGCCCTCGATGCTTCCCCAGCGAGCCACAAGCGCCTGATCGTGCTCAGCCGCCACGATCTGGACATTCCGGCGAAGGGCCGCCAGCCCGATCATCGGGTGCGTTGGTACCATGTGCATGACTGGCTTTCCAAGGCTGAATTGTCCGACCTCGCGTCCTGTTACCTGCGAAGGCATTTCACCGCTTTCTTGGAGGCAAGTCACATGAGCATCGAGCGGGTAGGCTGGGAGCTGATGCCGGGCGTCGAGGCCCTTGTCAACTTCGGGAAGATGCTTGCAGCGGCCGTAGAGCAAGCCGGGTTGCAGGACGAAGCTGGCAAGATCACATTCACCGGCGAGTACTGCGGCTGCTACGTCGGCGCGGGCAACTCGCTTTGGTGCGGAATCTACTACGAGAGACCCATCCTCTTCTACTTCAGTGTCCAACCTTGGTACCACCCGTCGGCAAAGGCCCTTCTCCTCGGGGAAGCGCAGAGCACATACGATAAGGACGACGACGGCTTCCACTTGGATCTTGAGAGCGAAAGCGTGCACTTCTTCGCCTTGGGGAAGGATGCACAACTTGGGTGTCTGGCGAAGTTCGTACGAACCTGCCATGATCTGGCCATACAAGCTGTGGACCGCGCGAAGAAGCAGGAGAAGGCACCCTAGCGAAACGGGGGTGAGGAGTCCTTCATTCGTTCCCCCGCTCTGCGTGGGAACGAGCGAATAGGGGAAGAAGAGAACGATGAAGGCTGAATCTGGCCTGGCGTTCGCGCTCGCGTGCGTGCTTCTTGTCGTTGCCGGGGCCTTGGCTGCGGACGACCGCCTCGCGTCCATCCGCGCGGCGATGGAGAAGCTGCGGCCGCTGGCGACGAAGCTAGGGAAGCCGCGCCTGGGCGACTGGCTGGCACACCACAAGGAGCCAGGGCAGACGTTCGAGGAGTACCTGGCGAGCGGCCCGACCGGGCCAACGAAGGAGCGGCGGACGATCTACGTGCAGCCCCTCGGCGAGTTCACGGGGCCGCAACGGAGGATCATCACGCTGGCCGCCGACTTCATGGGCCGTTACTTCGGCCTGCCCGTGAAGGTCGAGAAGGACCTGTCGCTGTCGCTCATCCCGGCCAGCGCGCGGCGGGTGCACCCGTCGTGGGGTGTGAAGCAGATTCTCACGACCCACGTGCTCGACGAGGTGCTCAAGCCGCGGCTGCCCAAGGATGCCGTGGCCTACATCGCCTTCACGGCGAGCGACCTGTGGCCGGGCGAGGGGTGGAACTTCGTGTTCGGCCAGGCCTCGCTCTCCGAGCGAGTCGGCGTCTGGTCCATCTTCCGCAACGGCGACCCCGAGAAGGAGGCCAAGCTCTGCCTGCTGCGCACGATCAAGACGGCGACGCACGAGACGGGGCACATGTTCGGCATGTACCACTGCATCCTCTACGAGTGCAACATGTGCGGGAGCAACAGCCGCCCGGAGAGCGACCGCCGCCCGCTGGCCTGCTGCCCGGAGTGCGTGGCGAAGCTGTGGTGGAGCACGGGCGCCGAGCCCGTGCCCCGCTACCGGTCGCTCGCGGAGTTCTGCAAGGAGCAGGGGCTGGCCTTGGAACGGGAGTTCTATGAGAAAGCTATCAGGGCCCTGGAGAGACCTTGAGCGAGGATGATTGGATGATTGGATGAATGCAGCGAAGAGACCGGGGTGCAATAACACATTTGCGCGGCCTCTCTGCCGCCCCCACGGGGCTTGCCCCCGTGGGGCGATGGTTGGCAGCTACCGCCGCGGGGCGGTCCCCCTTCCCCCTCCCCGCCGCCCGCCACGGGCGGCGGGGAGGGGGAAGGGGGTGGGGCGGCCGCCCGTGGTAGCTGCCAATCATCGCCTCGCCGAGACAAGCTCGGCGGAGGCGAAAACACGATCTGGCAAGGTGTACAAATGCGTTACTGCACCCAAGAGACCGAAGCCTCTTGACATCCATCCATTCATCCACCCATCCATTCATCCCCCCTTTGGTTGAGGATAGCCGCCATGCGAATCGCGATCATCGGGCTGCCGCAGTCGGGGAAGACGACGCTGTTCGACGCCGTGACGGGGCGGCGCGACGAGCCGGGGGCCTATGCCGCGCCAGGCTCCCTCCACGTGGGCGTCGTGCCCGTGCCCGACGAGCGGGTGGAGTTCCTCGCCGGCATCCTCCACCCCGGCAAGACCACGCACGCCTCGCTGGAGTTCGTGGACATCGGCGGGCTGTTCACGGGCGCGAAGCCGGACCCCGATTCGGTGGCGGCGATGCGCCAGGCCGACGCGCTGGTGAAGGTCGTGCGGGCCTTCGAGAGCGACGCCGTCCCCCACGCCAAAGGCTCTGTGGACTCGAAGCGCGACCTGGCGGAGATAGACGGCGACCTGTTCGTGACCGACCTGGACATCATCGAGCGGCGGATCGAGACGCTTCACCACAGCGTGCGGCACCCGACGCCGAAGCAGGAGGAGGAGAAGGCGGAGCTGGCGCTCCTGGAGCGCTGCCGCGCGCAGCTCGACACGGTGGGCGCGCTCGACCGCCTTGACCTCCGGGACGAAGAGCGCAAGGCGCTGCGGGGCTACACCTTTCTCACGCAGAAGCCGGCCGTGGTGGTCGTGAACATCGGCGAGGCCCAGATCGGCCAGGAGGTGCCTTTGGCCCCGCCTGCCCTCCCCCTGTGCGCCGACATGGAGAAGGAGTTGCTGGCCCTCGAGCCCGAGGAGCGGAAGCCCTTCATGGAGGACCTGGGCCTTGCCGAGCTGGGCGCGCCGCGGGTGGTTGCCGCGGCGCTCCAGGCCCTGGACCTCATAACGTTCTTCACGTCGAACGAGAAGGAGCTTCGGGCGTGGCTGCTGCCGCGCGGGGCGACGGCGGTCGAGGCGGCGGGAAAGGTCCACACCGACCTGGCGCGCGGCTTCATCCGCGCCGAGGTCGTCGGCACCGAGGACCTCCGCCAGTTCGGCTCGCTCAAGGACGTGAAGGCGCACGGCAAGTTCCGCCTTGAAGGCAAGGACTACGTGGTGCAGGACGGCGATGTGCTTCAGATAAGATTCAGTGTGTGAAAGGGAATCCGTAATTCGTAATCCGTAATCCGTAATCAGAACGAAGACCAGGCGCGGCTCATTTCTGGTTACGGATTACGGATTACGGATTACGGGCTATGGTCACCCGATGCGTGTCGCCATCAACGCCCTCCTTCTGTCCGGCCGTTTCTCAGGGGTCGAGAAGGCGATCCACGCCCTGCTCCGCCACATTGGGGAGGGCTCCGGCGACGAGTTCGTGGCCCTGGTGGGCAGCGACTTCGATGAGCGGCTGCTGAACGGCGCCCGCGTGGGCATCGAGCGGCTGCCGGTGTCGAACCGCTCGCGGCTCCTCCGCATCGTCTACGAGGAACGCTTCCTGCGGCGTCGGCTGAAGGGCTTCGACCTGTTCCACGCCGCCGGCTATGTGGCGCCCAAGCGGTTGCCCTGCCCGCTGGTGCTGAGCATCTACGACCTGGTGGCGCTGACGCACCCCGAGCTGGCCAAGCGGTCGAACGCATGGCACTATCGCTGGCGGCTGCCGCGGTCGGCGCGGGCCGCGGCGCGCGTCATCGTGCCGCTCGATTGCGTGGCGCGGCAGGTGGCCGAGCGGTTGGGCGTCGAGCGCGAGCGGGTGCGCGTCGTGCCCCTGGGCGTGGACGCGCATCTCAAGCCGCCCTCGCTGGACGACCGGGCGCGCGTGCGGGCACGCCACCATCTCGCCCGCCCCTACATCCTGTTCGTGGGCAACATCGAGCCGAAGAAGAACCTGCCGACGCTGCTGCGCGCCTTCGCCGCCCTCAAGCGCGACGGGCAGCCCCACGAGCTGGTGATCGCGGGAAAGCGGGGGTGGAAGTGCCGCGACGTGTTCGCCCTCCCGGCCGAGCTGGGCATCGAGGACAGTGTTCGCTTCCTCGGCTACGTCGAGGAGGAGGACCTCGCGGGCCTCTACGGCGGCGCCGAGCTGTTCGCCTTCCCCTCGCTCGTCGAGGGCTTCGGCCTGCCGCCCATCGAGGCCATGGCCTGCGGCACCCCCGTCGTGACCTCCGACACCGAGGTGCTTGTGGAATCCACGGGCGACGCGGCGGAACACGTCCCCGCACTCGACCCCGAGGCCCTGGCCGATGCGATGCGCCGCATCCTTGGCGACGCGGCCCTCCGCGAACGCCTCCGCGCCGCCGGCCTCGCCCGCGCCGCACAGTTCACCTGGCCCCGCGCCGCCGAGGCCACGCGAGCGGTCTACCGGGACGCCCTGACCGCTTGACATGCGAGCCAAGGCGCGGTATACAGAGGGTAGACGAAAGCAATGGAGGAGCCGGCGATGGCAGCGACGAAGCAGGCGCTTGACGAGTTGCGGGGGCTGGTGGAACGCCTGGAGAGGGATACCGGCGCGCTCAAGAGCGCGTTGCAGGCGCTCGATGCCGAAGCGGACGCGCCGGAAGCCGGGCAGCCGGCCCGAGAAGCGGACCTCGCTGACCGCGAGGCCTTCCTCAGGATGAAGGAGTCTCTCCTCGCCGAGCATCGTGGCGAGTTCGTGGCGTTTGCCAACGGGAAGCTTGTAGCTGTAAGCCGGTCCTGGGACGAGCTTCTCCCGAGCATCCAGGCCATGGACCCCGCCGTGGATGTCTACGTCGAACAGGTGAACGAAGAAGCCTTCCTGGAGCCCCCTGAATTCGACGTGCCAGGGGTCTTCGAAGTCGAGGACGTCACCGAGAGGTCGTCGTGACTTGGCAGCCGTACCTCAAGACGACGACTGTCCCAGCGCCGTTTCTGCTGGCTCGGCTGGTCAGCCCGGGAGACCGGCTGGCGCGCGCCATCTACCTCGATTCCATGCTTGATACAGGCAGCGCCCTCTCGTGCGTTCCCAGGCTGGCGATCGAGGAGTGCCGCCGACAGGGCATCCACTTGGTCAAGGGGGGAGGCGTGCGAGCTGCCGGAGCCTTCGACAGCGACCGTGCTTCCAGGGAGACCTACAAGTTCCAGTTGACGCTCTGCGCCGCGCCCGCTGCGCGGGCATCGCTAGACGAAGGTTGGCTCCAGGCGTACTTCAGTGCCGGCCATGTCTTGTACCCCACGCCAGACGTTGAGCTGGGCGCGCATGTGCGCGGCATCGAGATGCCGGTGACGGAGAGGTCGTACGTGCTGATCGGCCGCAACGTGCTCGCGCACTGGACGGTCATCTTCCACGGCCGAAGCTCCCACTTCAAGGTGCTGGACCGCGGCGGCAGGTGGTTCATCTTCTCCCTCGCACCGAGGTAGACCCGGGCTATCTGGCGGGAGACACTCACGTGCGGATAGCCTGTGTTGTCGGCACATATCCCTGCGCGTCCGAGACCTTCATCGAGCGTGAGTTCGAGGCCCTGGAGGCGGGGGGGCATGAGGTGGCCGTCTTCCCGCTGTGGCGGGCGAAGGGCGACAAGGCGGCGACGCCGCCCGGGCGGCACGTCGAGCGGTGCAGCGGCTGGTCGCCCTGGGCCGAGCTGGCCGCGATGGGGGCGAGCATCCGCTGGCAGTGCTACTTCCTCGGCCAGTGGCGCCGCGAGGGGCGCGCCGCGTGGCGCGTGCTCGTGAACCGCGGGCTGGCCTTCGACATGGCGCGGCGGATGAAGCGCCTGGGCGTCGAGCGGGTCCACGCGCACTTCGGCAACGCCCCCTCGACCTTCGGCTGGCTAGCGGCGGACGTCGAGGGCGTGCCCTTCAGCCTCGCCGTCCACGCGCGGGACGTGTTTGTGGTGGCGGAGTTCCTGGCAGCCAAGGCGCGGGACGCCGACCGCATTGTCGCCTGCAACTCGGCCGCGGCGAAGCGGGCAGCGGAGCTGGTGGACGAGGCGGACCGGCCGAAGGTCGCACTCGTGCCCCACGGCCTGCCGCTCGGCCGCTATCCGTTCCGCTGCGAGAGGCCAGAGGGCCAGCCCCTCATCCTTGGTGTAGGGCGCCTCGTCGAGAAGAAGGGCTTCGCACACCTCGTCGAGGCAGTCGCCATGCTGCGGCGGCGAGGACGCCCCGCCCGCTGCTGGCTCATCGGCGACGGCCCCGAACGCAAGGCCATCGAACGCCAGACCGCCCAACTCGCCGTCGGCGACGCTGTGGAACTCAAAGGCTGGCTGTCGCAAGAGGAGCTGACGAAGGCATATGGCCAGGCAGCCGCCCTCGTCGCGCCCAGCGTGGTCGCCCGCGACGGCGACATGGACGGTCTGCCAAACGTGGTGGTCGAGGCGGCGGCGGTGGGCGTGCCGCTCGTGACGACCGACGTGGGCGGCCTGCCCGATCTCGTCCGGGACGGCGAGACGGGTTTGGTAGCGAAGCCGGGCGACGCCGCCGACCTGGCGGCGAAGCTCGACGCGGTGCTCGGCGAGCCCGCCGCCGCGTCCGCCCGCGCCCGCCGCGCCCGCGAACTCGTCGAGGCACGCCACGACGAGGCGAAGACGATCCCGCAGCTCCTCGCCGCCCTGGGAATCCCACAGCGTGAACCGGACCGGCCCTGAGTCTCCTCTCGCGGGTCCTACGCGGTCGAGGGTGGCACCTTCAAGCGGCTGAAGCAGGCGCCCGGGCCGGTCAAGGGGGCGGCCGGGCCCGAAGCGCCCGGCGACTTTGACTCGCGCCCCGGCGAGGCGAGGGGAAGGGGCGCGAGTCAATCTCTGAGCTTGCTCCCCGGGCACTCGCGGCGCAAGGCATTGGAAATACGACACTTATGGAGAGGCTGCGCGAGGCGCGCAGCATCGGTTTGACTCGCGCCCCTACGTGGGGGGAAAATGGCGCGAGTCAAACCGAGCGGGGTGGATAGGGCGGACGGGCTTGGTGGGCGACTGGGCCTTGACCTGGGCCGTCCGGCGGGCTATACTGCGGGGCGATGGGGCTGGAGGTGTTCGATGGGCAGGTACAGGCTGGCCCTTGCGCTGGTGGGGACTCTCGCGGCGACCTGCCAGGGCGCGGTCCGCTGGTACACGAACGACTACGAGGGGGGCCTCGAGGTGGCCCGCAAGTCGGGCCGGCCGATGGTCATCATCTTCCACACCGCCGACGACAAGCTGCGCACGGCCAAGAAGCTGTTCGAGTCGGAAATGCTCGCGCCCTACCACCGCCAGTTCGTGTTCAGCTACAACGAGGTGGAAGTCAAGAACGGCACGATGTCCCACGGCCTCTTCCACAAGTACAACCCAGGGGACGGGGCTCACAGCCTGCCGATCATCTTCTTCGCGGACACGGACGAGAAGGTGCTGGGGAAGATGGAGAACCCGTCGCGCGTGGGCGAGATCGCGGCGGAGATGGCCGCCGTGCTCAAGAAGCTCGGCGGCCCGGGGAGCGCCAAGAAGACGCGCGAGGCCCAGGAGGCCCTCGACCGCGGCAACGCTCTCCTTGCGAAGAAACAGTTCGGCCCCGCCGCCAAGTGCTTCAAGGAAGTGGTGGACCTCAACCTGAAGTTGCCGGCAACCGAGACGGCGAAGAAGGAGCTGGCGAAGCTCGAGGAGATGGCCGCGAAACAGCTCGAGGCCGCCCGCGCCGACGTGAAGGACAAGGCATACCCCGAGGCGGCGCGGAAGCTGGCCGAACTGGACGAAGCGTTCAGCCCCATGCCCGCGGCCCGGGAGGCGCGGGAGGAGCTGGCGAAGCTGCACGCCCTGCCCGAGGCGAAGGAGGCTCTCGCAAAGGCCGTGAAGAAGGAGGCCACCGCGCAGGCCCCGCCCAGGCACACTGACGACCCGAACGACATCGCGGGCGACTTCTTCACTGAGGAGGAGCTGGACGCTCTGGACAAGATGGCGGGGGGCGACGAGGCCAAGGCCGAAGAGAAGGGGGCCGACGCCACGGCCGAGTGCCGCCGCCTGCTCTCCTTCGCCCGCGGCTGGATCGCCAACAAGCAGAACGCCAAGGCCCGCGAGGCCCTCGAGAAGGTAATCGCCAAGTACCCCGACACCCTGTATGCCGACCAGGCGAAGGCGTTGCTGGAGAACCTGAAGTAGCGCGCAACGGCCGCGCAGCGGCGGGAGGAGTCCGCAATGGCACTCTCGTGGCGACGCATTGAGACGGCCGACGGCGCAAGCCGCCGGCCCAGGTGGAGCAAGCGCGCGCTCGTGATCCTCGGCCTCGCCATCCTCCTGACCTGGGTCCTCGCCGTCTTCGCGGCACTGAGGCTCGATCGCCAGCGCCGGGGCTTCGAGGAGGAGGCGGAAGCTGTAAAGGCCGAGATACGACGACTGGTTCCCAGGCTCCATCCGCCTGACGTGTGGTGAGGCTGAGCATGACTCCCGGTCTTGGCGCGCCGTTTCTTTCGAGTTCGTCGTCGTTGTCGTCGTCGTCCTCGTCGTCGAGCGCTCTGCCCTCGTTTGTGAGCGGCGCAATCGGATTCGACGACGACGACGAGGACGACGACGAGCACGACCAGAAGCGGGGAAGGAGGCGGCTGCCAAAACCGGAAGCCATACTCTGTGAGGCCGTTCCTGCCTTGACATCCGGCGCCCCGGTCCCTAGACTGTGCGGCGTTGCCAAACCCACCACTGCCTGCGTTTGCTGCGAGAGGCATAAGAAAATGACGATTGCGGACTTTCAGAAGCTGATGGCCGATCTGTATCTCGAGCACGACACCCGCCGCGGCCTGGGCGGCACGTTCATGTGGTTCATGGAAGAGGTGGGCGAGCTTTCGACCGCGCTGCGCTCGGGCACCCGCGAGGAGATCGAGAACGAGTTCGCCGACGCCTTCGCCTGGCTCACCACGCTGGCCAATCTGGCAGGCATTGACGCCGATGCGGCCGTGACGCGCAAGTACGGCACCGGCTGCCCGTGCTGCAACACGAGCCCCTGCTCGTGCGTCCAGAAGCCATAGGGACGCTCCGCTCAGACTCAAAGCGGCGACTTCGTCGCCGCACTCCATAGTCGTGCGGCGGGATATGGAGTGCGGCAACGCAGTTGCCGCTTTGGTCCCCCGCGAAGCGGCAGCACCCCGCGTCTCACGACCGCCTCGCGGGCCGGGCGATGCGGCGCTTGCGGCGGCTCGCGGCGGAGCGGTAGGCGGCGTCCACCACGGCCATGATGCGCTCGGCGCGGTACATGTCGGTCACGTAGGCGGCTGGGCTGCCGGCGCGGGCCTTCACTAGCTCGTCGTACATCCAGCGGAAAAGCGGCTCGTCGCGGGTGGCGGGAACGCTCATCGTCTCCTGCGCGCCCTCGAAGAGGGCGAGGCGCTCGTAGTTCAGGAGCAGGCTCTCACGGCCGGCGGCAAAGGTCAGCTCGAGCTGGCTCTTGGGCAGCGTGTAGCTGATGGTGACGGTGGCGATGGCGCCCGAGCGGTAGCGGAGCTGGAGGGCCGCCTTGTCGTCTGTGTCGGGGTGCGACTTGAGGTAGGAGAGCTGGCAGAAGGCGGACACGGGGTCGCCGACGAGCCAGCTCAACAGGTCGAGGACATGCCAGCCGCTGTCAATCAGGGCCACGCCGCCGCTCTTCGCGCGGTCGCCGCGCCAGCCGGGGTCGGCGAAGGCTGGCGCCCAGAAGTAGGTGAAGAGCGCGTGGATGAAGTCGGGCTGCATCCCGCACAGGATGTCGCGTGCGGTGCGGAAGTGGGCCGAGTACTTCCGCTGGCCGCCCACCCAGGCGCGGCGGCCGGCGGCCTCGAGCGCGGCGATCATCGCGCGGCAGCTCTCCAGGTTGTGGCCGAACGGCTTCTCGGTGAACACGTCGGCCCCGTGCACACAGGCTAGCCCAGCCATCGGCTCGTAGAGGTGGTTGGGCAGGATGAGGCACACGAGGTCGAGCTTGTGGCGCTCGAACATCACCTCGGGGTCCTGGTAGCGCGCGACGCCGGGCGGCAGGCTATCGAGCGCCGCCATGTTGATGTCGCAGCCGGCCACAAGCTCGAATGCCTCATGTTCCGCGAGGGTCTTCACGTGGGCGGCGCCCATGCCCCCACAGCCGATGACGCCGACCTTGGTCTTCTCGGAAGCCATGTGTCTGCTCCTCAAATCGTCCTCGTCCTCGTCCTCGCCGGTCGCTCTTCCCCCTCTCCCTCGGGGAGAGGGCTGGGGTGAGGGTGCCTTCTGGCGCGGGCGGCGTGGTCGTGAGGAAGCACCCTCACCCGCCCGCCTTCGGCGTGCGACCTCTCCCCGAGGGAGAGGTGAATGGGCCTCATTCCCTGAAGCGAATCGGCTCGCACAGGGCCTTCAGGTTAGCGGGGGCGGTGCCGGGCGGAACCTCACAGCCGGCGCCGGCCATGAAGGGGTTGCCCACGAGCCTGTAGACGGCGCGGAGGGCCTTCTTGATGCTGGCCGGCGTGCCACGCTTCACGGCGTTTGCGGGGTCGAGGTTGGCGATCATCACCTTGCCCCTGCCCAGAATCTCGCGCGCCTTCGCCATGTCCACCTGCCAGTCGAGGTCCACGATGTCCACGGGCAGGCGGGCGAAGTAGGGGACGAGGTGGGTCGTGTCGCCGCAGATGTGGAGGCGAATGAGGCCGCCGGCGGCCTTGATGCCCTCGAAGAGCCGCTGCTCGAGGGGGAAGATCATCTCGGCGTAGAGGCCGGGCGACACCTGGCTTGCGATGGCGTCGCCCACCCCGATGGTGTCGGCCCCCGCGTCGAGCTGGGCCTTGGCGAAGGCAATGCCGACCTCGACGCACCGCTCCATCAGCTCGCGGGCGAAGGGCGCGTCGAGCAGGAGGTCCATGAGGAAGTTCGTCACGCCCCGCAGGTCGGCCGCCTCCGCCGCCGGCCCCTCGACCCAGCCGAGGACCGAGTACTTGCGGTGGACGGCTTTGTTGTAGGCCTCGACGGCGCGGACACGGTCGAGCATTCGCTCGGAGCCGAGGGGGTCGGGCCGCTTGAGAAGCGAGAGGTCCTTGGCGTCCTCCAGCGGCGGCTTAGGGCAGCGGGGCACGCCGTCGCGGACGTAGCGGATTTCGGCCCCGAAGCCCTGCGTCTCGCGGTAGGGGTCGGAGATCGTGCACACCTGGTCGAAGCCGAACTCCTCGGCGCAGCGCAGGTTGGCCTCGACCAGCACGCGGTAGTCCGAGGCGAACGCCCCGTAGTTCGAGCCGATATGCTCGGCGGCGAACTGCATCAGGATGGGCAGGCGGGGCAGGATATCGGCCCTCTCGCCCCTCACCACAGCCATGTACCGCTCATAGCTATTCACGCTTTGCCCCT
>VGYV01000130.1 GCA_016872855.1 Planctomycetota bacterium | reverse complement strand
CTAGGGCTGCCCCAGCTTGCGGGCCACCTTGGCCGCCGCGGCGAAGAGGCGGTCGGCGAGGGACTGCCAGCCGTAGTGGTTGGTGCGGAAGCCGATGCGGCCGTAGGCTTCGGGGCAGGTGCGGCGGCAGTAGTTCAGGCGGTCAATGAGAAGCTGGCGGCACTCGGCAGCGAGGTCGGGACCGAGCCTGTCGGCGTGCTCGCCCACGGCCTCGGCCACGGCGATCATCGCCTCGGCCTCCTGGATGCCCTCGCGCACCTGCTCGAAGCGGACGGTGGGGGCCGGGCCGTCGGGCGCCGAATCGGCAAGCCGATACAGATTCGGCTCGCGCTGAGCGCAGCTTGAATGCGGCCAGCGGTTGAAGATGCGGTCGTACTTGCCGTCGGGCCTCTTCACAACATACCAGTAGTCCAGCCCCATGCGCCCGAAGCCGCGCGTGCCGCAGTAGAGCGACCGCTCGGCCAGGGTGCGGTACTTGAGGAGCGACAGTGTGTCGTCGAAGTTGTGTCGGATGAAGGCCACGCCAGGCCACGAACGTTGCTTCCACACGGGCGGCAGGCCCTTGGCGGGGCCTGCCCTGAGCGAAGCCGAAGGGTCGGCCATCGCCATCCCGTAGCAGTACTCGTGGCACACGACTCGCCCGCCACCCTTGTCGGCGCGATAGGGCTGCTGCTCCCGAGTGTGGGTGTGGCAGCCGCGGGTCCAGGCCGCCCCGCCAGGGATGATCTCGTCGAACGCCTTGAAGACGGCGGAGGGCGCTGTGCCGTCGGAGAGGATACCCAGGCACATCGCCTTCTCCATCCCGTTCTTGGCCAGGCGCTCGCGGATGGCGTCGAGCACGGGCTTCCAGAAGCGCTTGCTCTCGTCGGTGCCGAACGCCGGCACCTGCATGTGCGCGCGCTTGCCGCCGGGCTCGATGACCGTCACGGTGTTCTCCTGGTTGGCCTTGCGGGCCTCCCAGCCGCCCGAGTGCCACACCTGGAGCGCCACGAAGTCTGGCACGCCCAGGTGCTTCTTCACCAGAGCGATGTAGCGGTCGAACACGCTGAAGTCGTAAGTGAACGAGCCGTCGGCCTTCCGCACCCAGAAGACCATCCCCTCGTCGTTGCCGAACTGCGTGCGGTCGGAGAGGGGGATGTTGACCATCTTGTTGCCGAGCTGGCCGAGCAGCTCGAAGCTCATCTCCATGTACTTCCAGTGCTCCTCCGACCACTCGGGCACGCGATAGCGGATGGCGAGGCTCGTGGGCGACTGGTAGACGCCCGCGTAGGTGCGGAAATCCTTCGGGTCGGGCAGCGCCCAACCGGCCACCCGCAGCCTCACGGGCACGAGGGTGTGCCCGATGCCCTCTGCCGTGAAGGTCACGTGGCCACGGTATTCGCCCGCGGCGGCGTCGCGCGGCACCCGCACGGTGAGCCAGACCGGCTGCATGGCCACGCCGCTCTTGTGGAGGGGCACCTCGGCGGGCGCCGCCTTCCGCAATCCGTCGAACCAATCGGGTCGCTGATATGCCTGCCCATTGAGGACCGGGAACGAGACCTGC
This sequence comes from Planctomycetota bacterium, assembly GCA_016872855.1. Classification (GTDB taxonomy): domain Bacteria; phylum Planctomycetota; class PUPC01; order DSUN01; family DSUN01; genus DSUN01. The sequence continues at coordinate 14,961 of VGYV01000130.1, read as the reverse complement.
GCGTCCTGTGGGCGGGGGCGCCCATCGCCGGCGATGGGCTCCCGTGCCCCGCGCTGCGCGGGGGACGGAGCCCCCGCCCACACCACCTCCGCCCTCAAGCCCCTGATTGGCTCGGTCGAGGCGACGACGAACTGCCCCGAGAACGCGCCGTTGCGGCAGCCGACGAGTGAGATGGGCCGAAGCGGCTCACACGGATCGCCGTAGTCGCTCACGCACACGCGGTCGTTCACGTCCTGGGTCCACACCTGGAGGCCCTTCGGGCGGCCAACATTGGGGACGGCGCCGCCGCCGGTGAGGCGGACATCGCTGAGGCCCAGGGGCACCCAGCCTGTCTCGCGCCCCTGGTACGGCTCGCGGAACCACAGGAGCGCCGACGGATGATAGTCGCTCCGGTGCAGCTCGATGGCCAGGGCGTTCACGCCCTTGCGGAGCAGCTTGGCGGGGATGGCCACGGGGCCGAGGCGCCGCTCGCGCGAGGCCAGTCGTTCGGCAAGGCCCCTCTCCCCCTCCTTGATCCGCTTCCCCGCGTGGTAGGCGCCGGGCAGCGGCCTCCCCTGAGCATCCACGAATGCCTCGGGCGGGTAGACGGCACCCGGCGTGGCAGCCGCCAGCTCGCCCTCGGGTAGGTGTTGGCGAGCCACCTCGACGCCGTTCACGTAGGCCACGACACCGCCGCGATAGCCGAGTGACAAGGAGAGTTCGGCCTGATCGGTCACCTCGAACTTGCCTCGCAGACACAGCACCCCCGCCGAGTACTCGACACAGGGCGAGAAGACGACGCGCGAGAGGGAGAGAGGCGACTTCTCGTCCACAACCCCCCGCGGCCAGGCCGAATCATCGAACTCCGCCTTCGCCCACTCACCGGGCGGCGGCTCCGTCTCCAGAAGTTCCAGGCCGGGATACGACCGATACGGCACCTGGACGGGCAGCACCGCCGCTGCATCGCCGGCCACAGTCGGCCTCCGCAGCGTCACGTGGAACCGCCAGAAGCTGTCCTGGCCGAGAATCAGCCCCGGGCCCGTAGCGGCCTGGGGCCACGCCACTGCCCCACAAGCAGACACAAGGACGGAGAGCAACAAGGTGCGCTGCATGCGGTCCTCAGCTTGGTCCTGTTCGGTCGTCTTTCTCCATCTGCTCCACACACATCCGGATCACATCTTTGATGTTCTCCATTGCCTCTTCACGGGTCTTTCCCTGGGTGTAGCACCCCTTCAGGGCCGGGCACTCGGCCACGTAGTACCCCGCTTCATCCTGCTCGATAATCACCTGGAAGACCCGTTTCCTCTCCACTCCGAAGCTCCGTTCCTCGCCTTGTTGCTGCGCCATTCCTCTCGATTATCCTACCACGCGGCTCAGCCTTGTCAAGCGGCCATGTATCTGTTAGTATGCCGGCCACCACGGAATCAGGAGATGGAACATGGGCACGAAGGTGAACTACGGCGTGATCGGCCTCGGCTGGTTCGGCGAGAAGCATTGCGAGGCGCTCGCAGGCATCGCCGACGTGGAGCTCTACGCCCTATGCACCCGCACCCGCTCGCGCCTGGACGCGCTCGGCCAGACCTTGGGCGTCGAGCGCCTCTACACCGACTATCACGAGATGCTCGCCGACCCCGGCCTGGAGGCCGTGAGCATCGTGACGATGTGGGACCAACACACGGCGCCCACCCTCGCCGCACTTGCGGCAGGCAAACACGTCTTCCTCGAGAAGCCGATGGCCTCCACCCTCAAGGACTGCCGGGCAATCGTGAAGGCTGCCAACGCCGCCAAGTCGTTTTTCATGGTCGGCCACATCTGCCGCTTCAACCCTCGCTACGCCGCGGCCAAGCAGGCCATCGCCGATGGCCGCATAGGCCGCATCGTCTCCATGTACGCCCGCCGCAACATCCCCGCCGCCGTCGGGGCCGCCGTCCTGCCCAAGATCGGCCCCATCATCGGTGACGGGGTTCACGACTCCGACCTGATGCTCTGGTACAGCGGCGCCAACGTCGTGAGCGTCTACGCCCAGGCCGTGGACGTCCGCCACCTCGCCAACCCCGACCTGGGCTGGACCATGTACCGCTTCGACACGGGGGCCGTGGGCGTGCTGGAGGACGTGTGGTTCCTGCCCGACACGACGGCCTTCCAGATAGACGAGCGGATGGAGATCATCGGCACCGAGGGCAGCATCCACATCCACGAGGTGCACCCGAACCTGTCCATTTGCGACAAGGACGGCTGGCACTCGCCCGACACGACCTACTGGCCGCTCCTCCACGGCGTGCGAGCCGGTGCCCTCCGCGAGGAGTTGAGCTACTTCGCGCGTTGCATCCGTGAGGGAACGCGACCGACGGTGATCACGCCCGAGGAGTCGCTTCGTGCTGTCGAGGCCTGCCTCGCCGCCGAGCGCTCCGCCACCACAGGCCGCGTCGTCAAGCTTGGGAAGCGGCGCCAGGCCTGACCGGGGCGCTTGGTTGGGAACACAGGAAGGAGCAAACGCGATGAAGCTAACGCGCCCCAACCTGCTGGCCATCGCGCTGACCATCGCTCTGCTCGGGTGCGCGCGTCACGCGATGTTCGCCGCGTCGGGCGCCGAGCAGGGGGGTGCCGCATCGGCCTGGCGCGCTGGGATGCACGACGCAAAGGCTCTGGAGCTGTTCAGGCACGACACGGCTGTCCTGAAGCTCAGGACGACCCATATCAAGGATGTCGCACCCAAGTACCACGTGGAAGCGCCCGAGGCGCGGACCTGGGAACAGGCTCTCACCGTGGCCAACGAGCGATTCGGCGAGGACATGGAGAGGCGAGCCCTTTTCCTGAGGAAGTTCCTGCCTGTCGGGGTCCCCGCCGACCGCCTCGCGGAGCTCAAGCTGCCTGAAATGGGCTTCTCCATCGGGCTGGGCAGCGGCCACTCCGTGACCTATGGCTTGGGCGTCACCGAGAAGCAGCAGCCCGTCACGCTGGTTCACAAGGACGGTGGAGAGCCGCGGGTCAGCACCATGACGGTTCGAGACGCGCAGGCCACCATCACCTTCTGGAAGACGGACAAGATCCGAAGCCCAGCGGTGTTGACCATCGGCGCAGTGAGGGTAGGCGATACCGTCTACAGCCTCTCGTTCGACACCAACGACAGGCTGATGGGGTTCGGCCGGAGCGTCCCCATCCCTGCTGCGCCGAACGACTGAGCCATCAGACGGGGCCGACCGCGGCCGATGGCTCCGTCCCGCGCAGTCCAGGATGGCGGCCGCACGGGCCATGTCGAGCAGAGCCCCACGCCCGCGGAGGACGACACGCGAGCCGCGTGTCGCCACGACCGCCCGCAAGGCGCGCGGCCAGAGGCCTCCCACAGCAGAAGCGACTCATGCAGAAGTCAATAGGGCGCGAATAGCGACACGGGCACTGAGCTCCTCCACCCGCGCGCGGGAGAACTGCCCCGGAGCGTCGGCCAGAGCCTGGGCCGCGCCACACGCGACGGCAAGGCGCACCGACTCGGCGAAGGCCATGCCCCGCCACAGCCCCGCCAGGTAGCCCGCGAGGAATGCGTCCCCGCAGCCCACCGTGTTGCGCGGGGCGCCGGCCTCCAGGCTACCGACCAGGACTTGGCCTCTGCTGACGGCCAGCGCGCCATGCCTGCCCCGGGTCACGAGCACGGTCCCCACGCGGCCGAGCAGCGTGCCTGCCGCGTCGGCCAGCTCCCCCTCCCCTGCACCATGCAGGTCGCGGCCCAGGCACTCGCCCAGCTCCTCCACATTCGGCTTGAGAAGCAGGATTCCACACTTGTACAAGTGTGGAATCCTCGTCGCCTTCGCCAGGACGCTGCCAAGCTGCGGGCCGTTGATGTCCGCCGCCACTTCAGCGCCGCGCGCCTCGCAGGCGGCGATGAGCTGGGCGAGATGCTCGTCCCCCATGCCCGGCGGCAGGCTGCCGCAGAAGACGACGAGTGTGTCGGGCGACGCAAGGCCCTGGAGCTTCGCTCCGAGGGCAGCAATCTCCGCGGGCGTCACAGGCGAGCCAAGCTCGCGAATGTGGGTGTCGGTGTGAAGCTCGGGGTCAAGCAGCGTCGTGCACATGCGGGTCGGCTGCCCCGTAGGCACGAGTTCCACGCTTGCCGCCGAGCCGGCGAAGCTGTCGCGGAAGAGCGAGAGTTCGGCGCCGCCGGCCAGGCCAGTGGCGACCGACGGCACGCCGAGCGCGGCCAGGCACCGCGACACGTTCACCCCCTTGCCGCCGGGCTGAAGGTGGAGCAGCCTGCCCTTCAGGTGCCCACCAGGCGCCAGACGCGGCACCTCGAGCGTGCGGTCAACCGAGGTGTTGGGGGTGACGGTGATCAGGTTCACGGACCGCTACCAGGAATCCCCGTGGGACAGCGGAAGTGGCAAGTGCCAAGAACCCAAGTGTCAAACAAGTGTCAAGTGCCAACCCTCAATGGCCGCACCAAGGAGCTTCGCCTTCACCACTTGACACTTGCCAGTTAGCACTTGTTTGGCACTTGGTACTTGCGACTTGGCACTTCCCGCCCAGGCTATTCCTTCGCCGGCGGGCCGGGGGGTGCCGGCTCTTCGGGCTTCGGGGGCTCTTCCTTCTTCTCGGGCACGGGCGGCAGGCCGAGCTGCTCCCGCGCCATGCGGCGGAAGGCCTCGCCGCGCTCGATGACGCCCACCTTCATCGCCGTCTTCTCGTCGTCGGGGACGTCGTCCATCGGCAGCTCTTTGTCCAGCACGAGCGGATACGTGCAGATGTGGTAGATGCGCCCAGGCCAAAGCAGCTCGCTGAAGAAGTCGAGCGGGAACTGCTGGTACCACGGGGGCGCGATGTGGACGAAGAGGCGCTCGCGGAAGTAGCCGGGCTTCTGCACGATGATCTCGTGCGTGCCGTACCAGTCGAACGGGATGCGCACGGGCGAGGGCCGGTCGAAGACCTCGCCGTCGAACTCCACGCGCGCGCCCGGCGGCCGCGTCATGATCTCGATCTCGCGGTGCACGCAGCCGCACAGCAACGCAGCAGCAAGCGGGGCCAGGAGTTGTCGCGCGCCGGCCGTTCTCATCCCTCATACCTCCAGGATCGTGGCCCGCAGGGCCTCAGTATCCAACAGGGCGACCGTGCACTTGCCCTCGACCCAGCCGCAGCACTCGCCGGGATTGACGAGGAGCGGCGGCCCCTGCTCCACGTGGGGCACGTGCGTGTGGCCGAAGACGATCACGTCCGCGTTCGTCCGCTCCTCCGGCGGCAGCTTCGTCAGATGGTGCACCAGCGTGATGCGCCGCCCGCCCAGCCCCACCTGGTACGGCTCGGAGTGAATCTCCTTCGTCAACCTCCCGATGCCGGCACGCTCGCCATCGTTGTTGCCGAACACCCCGGTGAACGGGATGCCGCAGCCCACGAGCACCTTGACCGAGAAGGGCGCCACGTAGTCCCCAGCGTGGACGATGTGCTGGACCCCGCGCTTGCGGAACACTTCCACCGTCGCGCGCAGCTTCGGCACGTTGTCGTGGCTGTCCGAAATCACCCCGATGAGCACGCAGTTCCCTTTCACAACCTGGCCCTGATGGTAGCACCCGCCGCGTCGCATGTCAAGCGGCGGACCTGGCTCCCAATCCTGGTGGTGTTGTGGACAGCCCTTGCGCCCAACCCTCTCCCACTCTCCCTGGAAGGGAGAGGGGTCAAGGCACCCCCCTCCCTCTCAGGGAGGGGTAGGGGGAGGGTTGGGGCCTGCCGCTACCCCAGAACGCCAGGAGTGGGGGCCACGCTCGCGCCTTGACTCGCCCCGCCCCCCGCCGTAGAATGCCGCCAGGAGACGGGAGGAACGGGGCTGGTGAAGGGGGAACATGGGCCGCATCGTGAGAATCGAAGGGAGCCCGCGGGAGGCGGGCCGCTGCTACGGGGAGCTGGCCGCCGCCGCGCTCCGCCAGCGCGTGGCCGAGATGTGGGAGGCCGGCAACGGCTCCCGCTGGGGGCCGGCCCAGCTCGACGAGCGTGGCGAGCGCTTCCGGGGCTACGTCGAACGCATCGCGCCCGAGTGGCTCGACGAGGCCGAGGCCATCGCTGCGGCTGCGGGCATCAACGTGGCCGACCTCTTCGCCCTCAACGCCCTGCCCCCAGGCTTCTGGAAGGCCCCAGGCAGCGGCTGCACCTCCTGCCTCGTCGTCGGCTCCCACTCCGCCACTGGCCACACGCTGCTCCACAAGAACCGCGACCTGGTGAACTCGACGCAGGACTTCCACGTCCGCCGGACGGCGGACGGGTGGCAGCTCTTCGCCTCGCGCGACATGGGCAGCCTGGGCCTCGCCCACTTTCAGAGCGACCGGGCGTTGGCGGGGGCCAACAACACCGGCTCCTACATCAAGCCCGAGGAACTGCGCGACTGCGGCCTCACGTGCACCGACCTGCTCCGCCTCGTCGCCGAACGCGCCAGCACGTGCGACGAGGCGCTCGCCCTCCTCGAAGAGGCCATCGCCAGAGAGGTCGCCGGTGGCTCAGGACACGGCCGCGGCATGATCTTCCTCTTCGCCGAGCCGGGCAAGGGCCTCTTGGTCGAGATGACCTCGATGCGCCTGGCCCACCGCGAGGTGCGCGACGACACGCTCATCCGCACCAACCACTTCCTCCTCGACGAGATGCTCCCGACCCTCTCCGAGCCGCCGCAGCGGAACACCCTCCGCCGTTACGAGCGGGCACACGAGTTGCTCGACCCCCTCCCCCTGAAGAACCTGGCCGACCTCGTCCGCCTCTCCCGCGACCACAACGACGGCCCCGACAGCATCTGCTCCGACAACTGGCAGCACACCCACATGACCGTCTCCGCCTGCACCCACTCCGTCCGCCCCGACACCAACGACCCCATCGCCCACACCCGCGTCCAGATGGGCAACACCCGCAACACCATCGCCGTTCCCGTGCCGCGAGCGATTGACGGGCTGCCCACCGAGTGCGTTGACGGCACGATGCACAACCTTGCCCGCAAGCTCTACGCGAGGCACGGCGTCGGCGACCACCTGGCCCAGATTCAGGAGGAGCAGGAGCGGTCCATTGCCCGCGAGTTCGCCCAGGTGGGCGCCGCCGCCAAGTTCGCCGACCCCGACCGCCTCCGCGAGCACCTCACCGAGTTCACCGCCCGCACCGTCGCGCGCGTCCGCACGGCCCTCGAGGGGCTCCTTGCGTGACTGGGCGGACTACTTCTGGCCGGCGCGCGGCCGGCCACAGCACTTCTTGTACTTCTTCCCGCTGCCGCAGGGGCATGGGGCGTTGCGGCCGACCTGGTGCATGGGCATCTCGCGCCCAGAGCGCTGGGCGATCAGCGCCCGATGGAACTCCTCGAATTCGTCCATCGGCAGCCCCTCCTCGCCGAAGTTGAACGTGGTCTTCTGCCTCAGGACGTTCCCCACCCGGCTGACCACTGTGCGGACGGAGGGGGTGTTCGGGCGCTCGCTCTCGGCTCTCACCTGCGCCGCCTCTTCGTCCTCGCCGGCCTCCTCATGTATCTCCGCCAGCCGCTCCAGCAGATCGCGGCGGTCTCTGACCCCAGGAGCCGCCAGTCCCCGCCGGAGGATCGCTTTTGCTCGCTCCGGGTCGCGGTTGCCCATGAACTCTCGGGCGTAGCAGTCGGACCAGTGAATCCACCCCCACCCCCATTGGGGATCGTCGTCGAGCCATTGCTTGAACTGGGCGTTCGCCTGCTCGGTAGCTCCGAGCCGGAAGCTCGCTTCGGCCATGTCGGCCCTGAGGCTCTCGGTCAGATGGCAATCCGCTCCGGGCCACCTTCCCAGGGCCTCCTCGCAGACGGCGACCCGCTCGCGCAGGAAGCGCGGCTCGTGAACACCGGCGTTCCACAGGTGCATGGTGAAGTCTTGGATCCAGTTGAACAGGCATTGCAGGCCGCCGAACTCCTCGTCGAAGTCGTCGAGGTCCCTGACTTTGTCCAGGCGGATCATCGTCAGGATGTCGTTCCAGGTGCGAAGCCACATCTCGCAGGCCTGCGCCTCGCCTTCGTCGAGCGCATCGTAGCCCGCCTGCATCGTGTCGTCAATCATCTCGAAGCTGGGCAGGTCGGGGAACCAGCGCTCCCAGAGCACGAGGAGGTAAATCCAGAGCCAATCCTCATCCATCGCGCTCAGCTTCAGCGGGCGAGTGCGGCGGAGGTCCAGCGACAACTCCTGTGCCGACCGAGCCTGCCGGCACCATTCACCGAGAGTGGCGCGATCGAGCTCCAGCCCAAAACACCGCAGCTTCTCGAGCAACTCTTCATCCGACATCGCCCTTCCCTGCGACCGGCTGGCCTTGCGGTTGGCTTCGAGTTGCTTGCGGTATTCCGGGTCCTCACGCCTCTTCCGCTCGACTATCCGTTCCATCATTGACCACGAAAGTCTTAGCACGCCCAGTTCCTTCCTCGTGCCTTGCTCCCGTACCGGGGCCCCACAACGATCCGCTTCGCCAGTATGGTAGCCCGGAGCGGTCGGCCTGTCAAAGCCGCGCCCAGGGCCCAACCCGGGCGCGCTTGCTAGAGCATCCGAACGCAGCTACAATCGTGTTGGACAAACGGCGCTGTCAAAGCGTCAGGCTCGCAGGAGATATCCTCAAATGAAATGCTCACACTGGCTTGCCCAGGTTCTCGCCGCCGCACTCCTGGCCGGCTCCGCATCGGCCGAGCTCTGCAACGTGAAGGTCGTGACTGATGCGTCGCCGGACTACTACGACATGGAGAGCATGGTCCACAGCATCACGAGCAAGTGGGCGACGCCGGCGGAGAAATGCTGGGCGATGTTCTATTGGAACCATATCGCCCGACGCCAGACCTCGCCCATGCACCTCCACGGCCTCGAGCTCTCCGACCCCATCCGCCAGTTCAACGACTACGGCTTCACGATGTGCTCGACCATCGCTGGGATCAACTGCTCGATCTGGGACGCGATGGGCTTCAGGACAAAGTACTGGGACATTTCGCTCCACACCGTGCCCGAGGTGGAATACGACGGCCGCTGGCACATGTACGACAACTCGATGTCGGCCATCTATACCCTCTGCGATGGCAAGACCATCGCGGGGGTGGAGGACATCGGGAAGGACGGCGCCTGCGCCGCCTCGGGCGGCAAGACCGAGCCAGGCCACATCGCCCGATACCACTGCCTCAACGCCACCAGCCCTCGCGGCTTCCTCACGGGGGCCGACTGCGAGCGGAGCCTCGAATCCGAATACGGTTGCTTCAATCCCAAGGGGCTCAAATACCGCTACTACTTCTACGATTGGGACCGCGGCCACCGCTACATCCTCAATCTCCGCGAGGGCGAGGCATATACCCGCCACTACAAGAGCCTCGGCACCTCGCAGGAGTTCTACGTGCCCAACCACGGCAAAGACCCCGAGAGCACGAACCCCCGCTACCGTATCCGAGGCAACGGCGTCCGCACCTGGAAGCCCACACTCCCGCCCGAGGGCATCACGGGCAAGGAGGCCATCTTCAAGGTCGAGGGCGCAAACGTCATCACAGCCCTGGCCATCAAGGCCGCCTTCGAGCGAAAGGCTGAAACCGATCTGGCCTCCCTCGCCGTCAGCACGACCAACGGTCTCGCCTGGGAAGAGGTCTGGAAGGCGGAGAAAACGGGCGAGGTGCCCCTCGACACCAAGCTCATCGAGCCGGCCAATGGCGCCTACGAGGTGCTCGTCAAGGCCACGCTCAAGGGCGCCGCCACGCTCAAGAACATCGAGTTCACGGCCACCACGATGCTCAACAGCAAGACCCAGCCCAAGCTGCTGCTGGGCAAGAACACCGTCTACGTCGGCGTCGGCGAGCAGACCGAAGCCATCGTCCTCTGGCCCGACCTCCAGGGCTCCGCCTACAAGCCCTATGTGGTCGAGGAGCGAAACGTCGCCACGAAGGAGAAGCACCCCGGCTACATGGGCGTGATGCACGCCGCGAAGCCGAACGAGGAAGCCTACGTGGTCTTCCGCGTAGACGCGCCGGGCGACATCACCCGCGTGACCTATGGCGGCCGCTTCTACAACCGCGCCCCAAAATCCCACATTGACCTCCTCCACTCCTTCGACGGCGGAAAGACCTGGAAGCAGACCTACTCCCTCACCGAAACCAAGCCGCCCTGGGACGTCATTCACTACGAAAAGGTCGAGGACATCCCCGCGGGCACCCGCTCGGTGCTGATGAAGTATCTCTGGCTCTGGAAGTTCGACGGCCCCCTCTGGGACATCCCCGAGGCCGCCACCAGCGGGTGCAGCATCTACGCCGTCCGTATGGAGGCCAATCACCTCCCGAAGGTTCCAATACCTTCGGGAGGTTATCCGTTGGCGGTCACATTCAACTGGAGCGAGGTGCAGAAGGACAGGAGTCGCGTCGAACGCAGCCACACCCAGATCGTCGAGAAGCTGCCCTGCCGCTACACCATCAATGTCGGGGGCTTCGACCTCCCCGTCGTCAACTCCCTCAAGATTGCCCCCCTCCCGAAGGCTCCAATGCCTTCGGGAGGTTACTCCGACGGGAAGGACGTGGGGGGCGAGAAGTGGCTCTACAAGTGGGTCACTTACGGCAAGAACCTCGCCGAGGGCAAGCCCTACACCTGCACGGTGCCGTCCGAGACCAGTTGGGGCGCGGGCGACCCCGATGGGAAGAAGCTGACCGATGGCGTCGTGGGGCCTCCTTTCGTCGGCGGCGGCACGCCCCGCTTCGGAGCCGCCTGGAAGCAGGGCCAGAAGCCCGAGGTAACAGTTGACCTCGGCAAGCCCGAGACCTGTGCCGCCTTCCGCATCCAGATCGGCGCCGGTTGGCCCTGGTGGGACGCCCTGAAGGGCGAGGTCAAGGACAAGGTAGAGGTGCTCACATCGCTCGATGGCAAGGAGTTCGCCAGCCAGGGCTTCTTCGACTTCGAGCTGTACTGGAAGGACATCCCGATCAACCACTTCATGCCCGACGACGAGCACGCGCAGGGCTTCAACCACACCCTCATCCCGCCCAAGCCCGTCCAGGCCCGCTACGTCCGTTTCGCCATCACCCCCGCCCGCATCGTCACCGTCAGCGAGGTCCAGGTGCTCGACGCCGTCAAGTTCGAGCCTTTCGACCTCCGCATCGCCCTGCCCGACGAAGGGCCGCCGAGGAAGGGGAGCAGCAGAAGACCGCCTGAAGGCGGAACTACAAACGAAACCGTGCGCTCCTCGACGGCTGCCGCCGTCGAGGTGGCCCCCGGGCCGCCGGCCGTCGGCCCCACGGAGCCCGCGCCCGCCGCCTCGGACAAGCCGCCCACCCTCAAGGTCAGCCGCGTCACCAAGCCGCCCAAGATTGATGGCGTGCTCGACGACCCCGCCTGGCGCGAGGCCAGCGGCGCCTCAGGCTTCCGCCAGACCCACGGCGAGCAGCCCGCCGCAGTCACCCGCCTCTATGTCGGCCAGGACGACGCGGCGCTCTACCTCGCCGTCGAATGCTTCGACACCCCCGAGGCCATCGCAAAGCTCCGGGCCGACGTCATCAAGCACGATGGCGAGGGCCTCTACCTCGACGACGATGTCGAGTTCTTCCTCGACCCCACGGGCGAGCGCAAGAGCTACTACCAGATCATGGCCAACTGCCGCGGCGTCACCTGGGACGCCTTTCACCCCTCCACCGCCAACCCCGACCTGGCCTGGGAGCCGAAGTACCACCTCTCCGTCCACATCGCCAAGGAGTGCTGGACCGTCGAGCTCGCCCTCCCCTGGGCCGCCTTCGACCGCACGCCGAAGCTTGGCCCCGACTGGGCCTTCAATGTCCTCCGCGGCCGCCAGCGCGAGAAGCTGGTCCACTACTGGTCGCCCGTCTACACCCGCAGCGCGCACACCCCCGACCGCTTCGGCACACTCACCGCCCTGGCCCCCAGGCCCCCCGCCCGCTGAAGCCCCGCGGCCCCCCGCAGGGAGTATGGCCCCCCATCCTGGCGCCTGCTTCACTCCCCAACCGTCCCCGTTGTCTTGGAAACCAGACACCTCGCCGCCATACTTGATCACCTCTGCCGCCGCCGCGAGGTGAGCAAGTATGGCGCTTTGGCGATCCGGGCGGCTCTACGGCCTTTCCCACCATACTTGATCAATTCCGTCCCCCACTAGGTTGATCAAGTATGGCGCTTTGGCGATTCCGGGGGCTTCCATGGCCGTTCCTGCCTATCTCTATCACTTTCTCACTCACAGAGGTGATACAGATAGGGACCGGGCATGGCCTGGGTGCCTCCGCGGCGACGGCTGCCAGGACTGAGGGCCATACTCCCCCGCAGGCTCCTCTGGCCCCGGCCCCAACCTATGCCACCAACCTTTGCCAACGTGCGCCATAGGAGTTGGCAAAGGTTGGGTGCAAGATTCCCCGCTAGAGACCCTTGACAACCAAGACAGTGTATGATATATACTAATAGTTACTGCCAGTCATAGCGAATTGGTGGCATGACGGGCGAATCGGAGGAGCCCCAGTGAAGCACACCCGTGGCCTCACCCTGGCCGAACTCCTCATCGGCGTCCTCGCCCTGGGCCTCGGCCTCTGGTTCCTCGCCACCGCCCTCTCACGCACCAGCCGCCCACGGGAGGGGACCATTCACATGCGCTGCAAGGACCACCTCAGACAACTCTCCAAAGGGATGGCAACCTACCTCAACGAGTGCGGCGACAACCGCTTCTACCCTTGGCCCGCCGGCCGCCCCGGCTGCGGCACCGTCGCCAACCCCACCTTCGGCGGCGCCGAATGGCTCGCCACGCTCTACTGGACCCGCATCATCCCCGACCCAGGCACCTTCATTTGCCCCAGCTCATCCGACTCGGTCGGAGAATCGCCCGACCTCGGCTCGAGCGGCACACCCGGCGGCAGGCCGCTCCTCTGGTCTGCCGTCAGCTACGCCGCGATGAGCGACCGCAGCGTCGGCATCTACCTCACCTCCAAGCAGAACAAGGCCGCGACCTACGCCACCTCGAAGCTCGCCATCCGCGACGACTTTCCACCCAACGAGCCAATGGCCTCCGACGACACCCAAGGCCCCATCCACCACGGCGAGGCCGACAATGGTGGAATGTGTGTCCTCTTCTTCGATAGCCACGTGGAGTACTGGACCCACAACCGCGTTGACCTCGAAACCGGCGTCGGCCAGGGCGACCTGTGCGCGCTGAGGAACTGAGTGTGTGGCACGGCTGGCTTGTCCAGCCGTGTCTTCGGCACTGAGCGACGCATGGGACAAGACACGGCTGGGCAAGCCAGCCGTGCCACGACCGCACTGAAAGGGGCGGCTCGTGAGGAAGAGAGCGGGGCTCACCCTGGCCGAGTTGCTCATCGGCGTCTTCGCCCTGGCAATTGCCGCTGGCCTGCTCTGCTACGGTGTCCACGCCAAGCGCGACGAGGCGATGAGAATCCGCTGCCGAAATAGCCTGAACCAGCTCGCCAAGGGCATGGCGACCTACGTGCCCGACTGCGCCGACAATCGCTTCTACCCCTGGCCCGCCGCCCGCCCCGGCTGCGGCACCAAGGCCAGCCCCGATTTCGGCGGGGCCGAATGGCTGACCATGCTCTACTGGACGAAGATCATCCCCGACCCAGGCGTCTACATCTGCCCCATGTCTCCCGACGAGAACGGCGAGGGAACGAAGCTCGGCTCGGAGGGCTGCCCCGGCGGCAAACCACTCCCCGAGGACGCGGTGAGCTATGCCAGTCTGGGCGACCGAAGCGTGGGCATCTACCTGGTGTCGAAAATGGAGAAGGCGGCGGCCTACGCGACCTCGAAGCTGGCCATCCGCGACGACTTCCCGCCCAACGAGCCGATGATGTGTGACGACACGGAGGGGGCGGTGAATCACGGTCGCGCTCGGAGCATGAACGTGCTGTTCTTCGATAGCCACGTCGAGTACTGGACCCACACCCGCGTTGACCTCGAAACCGGCGTCGGCCGGGGCGACCTGTGCGCGCTGAGGAACTGAGCCGACCATGAACCGAGTCATTCCGAGCGCAGCGAAGCGAAGTCGAGGAATCTCTCCCGCTCTTGCGCCCAGAGAGGAGAGATGCCTCGACTTCGCTCGGCATGACCTGAGGGGACCAGCGATGGCCGGGCGTCCCCCTTGCCGCGAAGCGGGAGCTTCGCGACGAGAGCGGCTCGCAAGAGAGAAGGAGGCCACCCGATGTCAAAGCCGTGGCACATTCTCGCTGTCGTAGGCGTCCTCGCGCTCCTTGCGGGGATGCTGCTGCCGGCTCTCCAGCGCGCGAGGGAACCGGGCCACCATCGCCCCCGTTGCCGCAGCCAGCTCAATCAGCTTGCGAAGGGCATGGCCACCTACCTCAACGAGCTCGGGGACAACCGGTTCTACCCCTGGCCCGCTGGCCGCCCCGGCTGCGGCACGGTGGCCAGTCCCAACTTCGGCGGCGCCGAATGGCTCGCCACGCTCTACTGGACCCGCATCATCCCCGACCCAGGCGTCTACAACTGCCGCAGCTCGCCCGACAGCAACGAGCAGGGCACCGAATTGGGCTCGGCTGGCGCCCCGGGCGGCAAGCCTCTGTCGGCCGACGCCGTCAGCTATGCCGCCTTCGGCCACAACAGCGTGGGCATCTACCTGTGCTCCAAGCGGGGCAAGGGCGCCGCCTACGCCGCCTCGAACCTCGCCATCCGCGACGAGGACATCCCGCCAAACGAGCCGATGGCGACTGACGACACGGAGGGCATCATCAACCACGGCGAGCGCGACAACGGAGGCATGAACGTCCTCTTCTTTGACAGCCACGTCGAGTACTGGACAAACACCCGCGTTGACCTGGAAACCGGCGTCGGCCAGGGCGACCTGTGCGCGCTGAGGAACTGATGAAGGAGACAGGAGATGAGGAACACGTCGGGCATCACGATGGCCGAGTTGCTCCTTGGTGTGTTGTTCCTGGGCGTCGGCCTCTGGACTCTCGCCTCGGCTGTCAAGCGCCCGCGGCCCAATGAGCCCGACTTCTCGGGCGCAGAATGGCTGGCAAGCCTGTATTCGATGCCGACCTTCCCCGACCCCGGG